>CAYFZV010000014.1:0-1512 GCA_964347735.1 uncultured Gammaproteobacteria bacterium | reverse complement strand
TGGAGCGGGTAACGGGAATCGAACCCGTCTCTCAACCTTGGGAAGGTCGCATACTACCGATGTACGATACCCGCCTGGGCCGCAGGGAGGTGTTTTCGACAGGGCTAAGAATACCTGACGCCTCCCAGACCGTCAACGGCGAGGCAAACGTTGTGTTATACTGTCTCTATGATCCGCCTCAAGAACGTTTCGAAGCTCTACGGCCCCGAAATCGTCGGGGTGAAGAACGTCAACTTGCATATCCGCCCGGGCGAATTCGTTTCGATCGTCGGGCAAAGCGGCACGGGCAAATCCACGCTCGTGAAATTGTTGATCGCCGAAGAGAAGCCGTCGGGAGGCTCGATCCAGATCGGCGGCTGGGAGATCGGCCGCATCCGCGATAAGGACGTGCCGGGGTTGCGCCGCCAGATCGGCGTCGTCTTCCAGGATTTTAAATTGCTGCCGAAGAAAACCGTTTACGAGAACGTCGCCTTCGCGCTCGAAGTGGCCGGCGTGTCCGGTCGCCGCATTCGCGAGGTCGTGCCGCACGTGCTGCGTATCGTCAACCTGGCCGGTAAGGAAGCGCGCTATCCGGAACAGCTCTCCGGCGGCGAGCAGCAGCGTGTCGTCATCGCGCGCTCGCTGGTGCACCGGCCGAAACTGATCGTCGCCGACGAACCGACGGGCAACCTCGACTCCATTCACACCGGCGAGATCGTCGACATTTTCCGCAAGATCAACGAATTCGGCACGACCGTCGTGATGGTCACACACAACCGCGAAATCGTGAACGCGCTGCGCAAGCGCGTGCTGACGATCCATGCCGGCGAAATCGTCGCCGACCACGAAGAAGGCAAGTATCTCATCTGACATGTTCGTCACAAGCATCCGCGTCTTCAAATTCGCGCTGAAGGATTTCTGGAGGAATCTGGGGTTGTCGCTCATGACGATCTCGATCCTCGTCTTGACGTACCTGTCCTTGAACCTGCTGATCGTCGTGAACTTCTTCACCGACGCGGCCATTCACGTGATCGAGAACCGCGTGGATATCTCCGTCTACTTCGGCCCGGCCGTTTCGGATGATCGTATCCTGGCCGTGCGCGGCGACCTGACGTCGCTGCCGGAAGTCAAAGCCGTCGAGTTCATTTCGCGCGACCAGGCCCTCGACCAGTTCAAGCGCAATCATGCCGACGAGCCGGCGATCCTCGAAGCCTTGCAGGAGGTGGGGGAGAACCCGCTCGGCGCGGTCCTGGTCGTCAAAGCCAAAGACGCGACGAGCTACGGGCCGATTCTTGAAGCGCTCGAAAGCCCATCGATCAAGAGCCTTGTGGCCGACAAAACGGTCGAAGACCACCGCGCGCTGATCGAACGTCTGACGACGATCACGGGCAAGGTGCAGCGTGCCGCGCTCTGGCTTAGCCTCGCATTCGCGTTGATCTCGTTACTTATCGTCTTCAACACGATCCGCGTTTCGATTTACATCCACCGCGAGGAAATCGCGATCATGCGCCTCGTGGGCGCCTCCAGCAACTT
>CAYFZV010000013.1:11034-15551 GCA_964347735.1 uncultured Gammaproteobacteria bacterium | reverse complement strand
CTGGCCGCCGGACGCTATTGGGTCTTCGTCGAAGCGACAGATTCGAGCGGCGACATCGTGCGTTCCAACGCGCAGGCGTTCTTGAAATGCGAAAATTCCGACCTGGGCGTCGGCGCCTGCAAAGACGCCGATTTCGACCATGACGGCAGTCCCGAAGGGCGCTTCACGCCGAACGGCTATGCCTCGCCGCCCACACCGACCTATTTCGGCGCTCCGCAACCGCGCGCGTGCGACAACTGCATCAATTTCTACAATCCAAACCAGAGTGACACGAACGCCAACGGCGTCGGCGACGCCTGCGAAGCGGGCGCGGTCGGACGTTGCAAATACAAATATTGCGGTTCGGCGCCGGACGACCCGACGCCCGGCGGTACGTGCGCGACGGATGACGACTGCACGACGCCTGATCGCTGCGTGATCGTCGACCAGCCGATGTGCACGGTCAATTGCGCCGTCGACGCGGACTGTCAGCCTCCGACCACCTCCGTGATCGGATCATGCAGTCTCGACTGGGGCCAATGCGAAGGCGGTGCCGACAACGGCAACTGCTGCTTCTCGAATAGCGACTGTCTCGGACAGGTGTGCAAAGCGCTTGTTGATCCGTTTGTGGAAACCGTCTCCGGACAGATCTATTCGGCAGGAGGTCTGCAGGCTGCGGAAGCGCCGCCTGTCTACAACGCGACGTATTGCCTGCAATCGAACGGCACGATCACCAACTTTACGAGCGAAAAAGGCTGCAGCTTGGCGGGAAGTCCGGTCTACACGCCGCCCACAAAAACGACGAACTACGTCGGCTCCTTCGGCGCGATCGACGTCACGGGCATCTTAAATGCAAAATACGGCGCGCTGGGGACATCCACCGTTCCGCCGAGTCAGCTCGCGGGCGGCATCTACTACTACCCCACGGGACTGACAATTAACGCGCCGATCACGTTCCAAAATTCCAGTGGCGCCACTCGCGCGAACGGACTCATCGTGGTGAAAGGCGATCTGACGATTAATGCGGAACTCGACTACCAGAATCGCAACGAAAGCGATCTCAAAAATCTGGCATCGATCGGCTGGGTCGTCCTCGAGCAGAGCGACGGCACCGGTGGCAACGTGATCATCGGTGGGGCAGTCAACAAGGTGGTCGGCGCCTTCTTCGCCGAGGATACGATCTCGACCGGAGACGGCACTTCGCAGCTCGACGCGACGGGCGTCTTCGTGGCAAAGAATTTCAATCTCCAGAGGCAGTTTTCCTCGCGCACGACGGGCTCTGAAAAGGTCACGTTCGACGCCCGCGTGATCCTGAACCCGCCCCCCGGCCTGTCCGACGCCACCCGCTCGCTGCCGGGCTTCCGTTCCGTGCCGGGACAATAAGGCCGGATAAGGGGAGTGTGGTATACTCTTGATGAATCCATTCACACGGGGAGGTTATGGCGCTTTTCGGTCAATCCAAACCTAGTTATCTCGGCGTCGACTTCGGCGCGGGCGGCATCAAGCTCGTTGAGTTGATGAACGAAAAAGGCCGCGCGCGGCTCGTGACGTACGCGTTCGTAGAACGCCCCGTCGTCGAGGCGCAGCGGAATTATCTTGATGATCGCGCTGCGACCGTCGACCTGCTGAAGAAAATGCTCAAGAAGGCGAAGACGACGACGCGCCGCACCGTTTCCGCGTTGCCGATCGCGTCCGTTTTCAGTTCGATCATCAGCGTGCAGAAAACCGCGAAGAGCGAAGAGTTGAAAGAAGCCGTCAACTGGCAGGCCAAAAAGCTCATCCCGCTGCCGCTCGAGGAAATGACGGTCGATTGGAAACTCATCACGTCGCCGACGGCCAACCCCGACGATAAATACCAGCAGGTCCTTTTGACCGGGGCCGCCAAAACGCTTATCAAAAAATACGTGGACGTCTTCAGCGCGGCCGGACTGGAACTCCTAAGCCTGGAAACGGAGGCACTCGCGATGATTCGTTCATTGATCGGTCGGGACCGTTCGCCGACGCTGCTGCTCGACATCGGAACGATCCGCACGAACATTCTGATCGTCGAAAACGGCATTCCGTTCGTCAGCCGTTCCGTCGCCAAGGGCGGTGTTGACATCACGAAAGAAATGGCGGTCGCGCTCGGCATGTCGGAAGACCAGGCCGAAAGTATGAAAATCGACGCGGCGTCGATGGCATCGATGTACGACGCCGGCTTTCCAAAATTGTTTGAAAAAGCGCTGGCGCCGATTTTGAGCGAACTCACGTATTCCACCAACCTGTTTCTCGGTCAGAAATCGAATCAGGACAAACGTTTGGACAAGATCATCTTGACCGGCGGCGGCGCGCTCTTGCCGCGCCTGGCCGAGCATCTTACCAAGTCGATGAACCTTCGCGCTTACATCGGCGATCCGTGGGCGCGCGTCGTGTACCCTGAAGCGCTTCGACCCGTGTTGAACCAAATCGGTCCGCGTTTCGGCGCGGCCATCGGTTTGGCGATGCGCGACATCGACTGATATGAGCGATATTAATCTGCTGCCATCGGACGGCCAGACGCACGAAGAGAAGGACAAAAGCGTCAAAAAGGCCGGAGGAGACGACATGGCACTGCATGTGCCGTCGCCGGAGCCGTCTGACAAGCCGGCCGGGTCTTCGCTCGGCGGAACGTTTTTGGCGCAGCTGATTGAAACCGAAAAGGCATCTGCCATCCCCACCGGCCTTTTTAGCCAAAAAATTACCCCCATTACGGCAACGCCGCCAAAAGTCGCGCCGCAACCCGTCGTGATCGCTCCGCTCAAGACGCCTCCATCGCCCAAGCCGGCCGCGCCACCACAAAAAGCCGCGGCCGCTACGCCGCCCCCGATTCCGCCGCCGCCCGGTCCACCGAAGAAGCCGGAACTTCCGAAAGCCACTCCCGACGACAAGGGAAGCGGTACGTTGCGTGTCAGTTTGATCACTGCGAATGGCGGCGCCGGTTTGTCGGACCTGGCTTTGAAACGGCGGCATCGCACATTCGCGATCATCGGCTTGCTGTCCCTCCTGGTAGACGGCCTGATCTTCGGCGGTTTGCATCTCCGCAAGATTTCAATCGAGAAACGCAACAGCGAAGCGGAGCAGTCGATTCAAGATGTCGACGCGCGGATCGCGAAACGCGAAGGAGAGCTGGGGCCGGTTCGTGATTTTCAAGCGCTTAACAAAGCCGCTGCGCGCGTTCTCGACGCACATTCTCATTGGACGGAGGTGCTGAAGCTGCTTGAGGAGCGTGCGCTGCAGGACGTGCAGTTCGGCGGCTTGGCCGGAGCGGAGACCGGAACGCTAAGCTTTGACATCACGGCGCGCGATTACTCGACGCTCGCAAAGCAAATCGTTGCGTTCCGTCAGGATCCGCGCGTGACCGACGTATCGGTCGGCACGGCCTCGGCCGATTTCGGAGAGAGCGGCCTCGTGAAGGGCGTGCGCGCGTCGATGTCGTTGACGATCGATCCTTCGGTCTTCCGGTTTAAGCCCGCAACGGCCGCCGTGGCGGCCCCGACGACACCGTAATTCCTATGGCATTTTCACGCAGCGCCCCGATGATCTGGATCGCACGGCATCTTGCCTGGGCGAGTTTGGCGTTGATCGTCATCGCACTTTTGCTGGGGTACGCCTTCGTGTTCCGCAGACAGATCGCCGGACTTCGCCAGGCTGACCGCATCTCGCGTCTCAACGAAGAGCGGACAGCCAAGGAAGCCTACCTGAAACAACTGGACGCGCTGAACGCGCAGTACGAAGCGTTTGGAGCCGAAGACATCGAACGCGCGCGGACGATGATTCCGAACGAAGAAGATGTGCCGGGTATCTTGACGATGCTCGAAGCAGCGGCCCAGGCCAGCGACGTGCAGCTCACAGCCGTGAACTTCGCGGCCGCCGACACCGGCGGGATCGATGTGCAGAATGTCGGCGCAGTCTCGATCGCGATTGGGTTGGCGCACGGCGATTACAGGCGCTTCAAGCTGTTTCTCGAAACGCTGCAGGACAATCTCCGCCTCTTCGACGTGCGAAGCGCGAATATCAATCCGGCCAGCGCCAGCTACTCGCTGACGATCCGCGCGTACGTGTGGAGAAATCCCTCCTGATATGACGTTCAGCAAGAACCAGAAACAACTCATCGTGCTGGGCGCGCTTCTCGCCGCGATTATCACTGTTATCGCGATCTACTTTTTCAAGCCACCGACCGATGTGGCGGTAGAGCCTTTTGTCGCGCCGAGCGTGGACACGCGGATCGTGGACGATCTCCTGAAGCATCCCGAATATCGGCGTCTGGAGCTTCATGTCGAATTGCCGGTCGTACCGGGACGCATGGGTCGCGAAAACCCTTTTGAAGCCTATTGATCCAGCATGGCCGGACTCATGACAGCAAAAGGCCTCCTGGAAATCCTGGCAGGCCAAGGAAAAATCCAACAAGACGCCTTCGTCGCTTTGTCGACGGAGTTCGCGAAGGAGGATGTCGATGCGCTCGAACAAGCTTTGCTCGAGCGCAAGCTTGTGATGGAAGATGATCTCGCACGGGCCAAAGC
>CAYFZV010000013.1:0-11024 GCA_964347735.1 uncultured Gammaproteobacteria bacterium | reverse complement strand
CAAAGCCGAGTCACTCGGCATGGAGTTCGTCGATTTGCTCGGCCGGCAGATTGATCCCGAGACGCTTAGCATTATTCCGAAAACGGCGGCGGAAACGTACCAGGCCGTGGCCTACGAGCAGGTCGGCACGACTTTGAAAATCGCCTACGTCGATCCGCTCAACGCTTCGACGGTCGAAGCGATCGGTTTTTTGATGGCGGAGCGCAATTTGCAGGCGGTGCCGGCCGTGACCACCGCAGCTTCGTTCCAGCTCGCCCTCAAGCAGTATGGTACTTTCAAAAAAGAAGTGGCGACGGCGATCCAGTCCGCGCAGGACGAACGCGCGCCGGAAGAAGATCGGAAAGGGGAGGAGGCGCGCATCGACGAGGTTATTAAGGGCGCTCCGGTTTCGCGCATTGTCTCGGTCATCATGCGCTACGCCGTCGAGTCGAAGGCGTCGGACATCCACATCGAACCGAAAGGCAAGGAGACGCGCGTGCGCTACCGCGTCGACGGCGTACTGCGCACGCTTTTAACGCTGCCGAGCTACTTGCATACGTCTGTCATTTCGCGCGTGAAGGTGCTCGCCAATTTGAAGCTCGACGAAACACGCGTTCCGCAAGACGGACGCATCACGCAGGTCATCAACGGCAAGGCCATCGATTTCCGCATCTCGACGCTTCCGGTCGTCGACAACGAGAAGGTCGTGATGCGTGTGCTCGACACATCGACCGGCGTGCCGTCGCTTATCCAACTCGGCTTCCGAGACAAATACCGCGACGTGCTCGCGGGCGACGTCAAAAAGCCGCACGGCATGATCCTGATCACCGGACCAACCGGTTCGGGAAAATCGACGACGTTGTTGACCATGTTGAGCATGATCAACGACGAAGGCGTCAATATTTCGACGCTCGAAGATCCCGTCGAGTACTTCCTGCCCGGCGTGAACCAATCGCAGATCCGTCCCGAAATCAATTTCAGTTTCGCCAACGGTTTGCGCGCGCTCCTGCGTCAGGACCCGAACGTCATCATGGTCGGTGAAATCCGCGACCAGGAAACGGGTGAGCTTGCCGTACATGCTGCTCTGACTGGCCACCTGATCCTTTCAACGATCCATACCAACGATGCGATCGGCGTCGTGCCGCGTCTGATCGATCTCGGCGTCGAGCCTTTCCTGCTCTCGGCCACGCTCAACCTGCTGATCGCCCAGCGCCTCGCCCGAAAAATCTGCGAGCATTGCAAAGGTCCTGCCGAAGTGCCGGCGCCGCTGCAACAGATGATCCGAGACAGCTTGAAAGATATTCCCGCCTCCTATTATCCGCCAGGCATCACGCTCGAAGGAACGCTGCCGTTTTTCAAAGGTGCCGGCTGTCCGCGTTGCAGCGATACCGGTTATGCGGGACGCACGGTCATCGCCGAACTCATCGCGGTCACGCCGGAGATACAGCGCCTGATGAATAACGGCTACCCGATGGATCAGGTCAAGGCCGAAGTGAAACGCCAAGGCTGGATCACTATGCGTCAGGACGCCGTCTTGAAGGTGCTCGAAGGTACAACGACCGTGGACGAAGTGCTGCGCCTCGCGCGAGAATAGCGTATGGTTGCATTACGCGGCGCGAAAATCCTGCTGGTCGAAGACGAATCCTTTTGGGCGAGCCTGTACGCGGACACGTTCGAGCGCGAAGGTTGCACGGTTCTTCACGCTGGAGACGGCGAGCAGGGTTTGGAGCTGGCCGGAAGGCATGCGCCCGACGTCATTCTGCTCGACATCCTCATGCCCAAGATGGACGGATTCGAAACGCTGCGCCGTTTGAAGCTCGATCCGCGGGTCGCCGGAACGCCCGTCATCATGTGCACGAATCTGGCTGAAAAAGAAAGCATCGTGCGCTGTTTGAAAGGAGGAGCGGCGGATTACGTGATCAAGGCCCGCGCCATTCCGAGCGACATGGTTCGGAGGGTCAAGCGCATTTTGCATACCGCCTGAATCTATGCCGATCTACAACTACAAAGTGAAGGATTCGCGCGGCGCGACGCTCGAAGGCGCCGTCGAGGCGGAGAACGAAGCGCAGGCGAGCGACGTCTTGCGCGAACACGGGTACCAGACGCTCTCGCTTGAAGCGCGCGACTTGCCGTCGCTCGTGAACCGCAGCTTCACGTTCTTCAGGCGCATCACGCCGAAGGACATCGTTATTTTTTCGCGCCAGCTCTCGGTCATGATCAGCGCGTCGGTTTCGATCGTGCGCGCGCTGCGCACTGCCGCGCGCCAGACGACGAACCCGAGACTGCGCACGATGGTCCTCGACGTCGCCAATGAAGTGGAAGGCGGCGTGCGGTTATCGGACGCGTTCAACAAGTATCCGAACATCTTCGGCACGTTCTACGTCAACTTGATCCGTTCAGGCGAGACGTCCGGCAAGCTCGACGAAGTCCTGCAGTATCTTGCGGATCAGGAGGAAAAGGATTACGACTTGCGCCAGCGCGTCAAAGGCGCCATGACGTATCCGATTTTCGTGCTCGCCATGCTCTTCATCGTTGGTACGGTCATGATGATCTTCGTCGTGCCGAAACTGACGGACGTGCTGCGGGAAAGCGGCGTGGCGCTTCCTCCGACGACCCGCGCGCTGATCGCCGTCAGCGATTTCTTCGTGCATTTCTGGTACATCGTGATTGGGGGCGTGTTCGGGACGATCTTTGGCCTGCGCGCCGCCTACCGCACGCCGGCAGGCAAGCGGCTCATCGACGCGTTTACGCTGCGTATCCCGATTTTCGGCCCGCTTTTCAAGCGCATTTACATCACGCGCATCACGCACAGCCTGGCGACGCTGATCGAAGGCGGCGTCGACATGGTGACAAGCCTCAAAGTGGTTTCCGGCATCGTCGGCAACGAAACGTACCGTGACGGACTCGTGAAGACGGTGGAGGAAGTCGCGGCCGGTAACTCGATGGCGACCGTTTGGAAGACGCGCAAGGAAATGCCGGACATGGTGACGCAGATGATTTCAGTCGGCGAGGAGACCGGCAAACTGCAACAGGTGCTGCAGCGCCTGACGGAGTTTTATACGCGCGAAATCAATGC
Organism: uncultured Gammaproteobacteria bacterium; assembly: GCA_964347735.1. Classification (GTDB taxonomy): domain Bacteria; phylum Patescibacteriota; class Patescibacteriia; order SG8-24; family DYFX01; genus DYFX01. The sequence continues at coordinate 7,969 of CAYFZV010000013.1, read as the reverse complement.
GATCGTGGCCAATCTTTCGACGGCGATCGAGCCCGTCATCATGGTGCTCATGGGCGTAGCCGTCGGTGGACTCGTTTCGGCTATCATTCTGCCGATGTACACCTTGGCCCAGCAAATGTGAAGACGCCCAAAGCTTTCACGCTTGTCGAAGGATTGGTGGCGGGCGGCCTCGTGCTCGTCCTGGCCGTGCCGATGCTTTTAGGTGTCTTGGACACGCGTCGCCGCTCGCGCGACGCTATGCGTGTTTCGAGCGTGCGCCAGGCCCAGGCTGCACTCGAAACGTACCGCGCGAAGGCGGCGTCATTTCCGGCGAATGCCGTCGATCTCGGCGCGGATGACGTGGCGCTGCTGCGGGCCCTCGGCTATGAAGCGCAGCCGCCCGGCTGCGCGGCGGATCGTTCAGACACCTGCAGCGATTACCGGGTTTCGTTCGTGCTCGAAGGATCGGTCGGCATGCTCCCTGGCGGAATTTGCACAGCTTCCGCTCAAGGACTCTCGTGCTCTCGTTAAAAACGTGCTAGACTGTGGATAATTAAGTTCTAAGATACATTTTCCGTTTCGTATATGAAACGCACCCAATCGGGTTTCACGCTTATCGAGCTGCTCGTGGTCATTGCGATCATCGGCTTGCTCTCCACGCTCGCTGTTGTCGCATTGAACAGCGCTCGTCAGCGCTCTCGTGACGCGAAGCGCGTTTCGGACATCCGCCAGGTCCAGACCGCTCTCGAGCTCGGTTTTTCAGAGACCAACAATTACCCGGCCGGTACAAGCCTCGCGCTTGGCAGCACGAACTACAGAGTGCTTTGCAACGTGTCGGGAGCCGCGAGCTTCGTAGCCGCTTCCACGAACTGCGGCGGTGGCACGATTTACATGGGTCTCGTCCCGTCCAACCCGACTCCGAACGGCGCCAACTACGTGTATACGAGCTCGTCCGGTACCGGTACGTATTCGATCACCTTCACGCTTGAAGGCGCGACAGGCCAACTCGGTTCCGGCGCCAACTGCGCCAACCAGAACGGCATCCAGGCCGGCAGCAGCTGCTAAGCCTCGATCTACAAAAACCCTGCACTGTGTAGTGCAGGGTTTTTGTGATATGCTCTTGGAGGATTTTTGTTTACTCTTCTATTTTATGTCCAGCAAGTTTCGGAGAGGCTTCACTCTCATCGAGCTGCTTGTCGTGATTGCCATTATCGGCATCCTCTCGACACTCGCGGTCGTGGCTTTAAACAGCGCTCGTCAGCGCTCTCGTGACGCGAAGCGCGTTTCGGACATTCGTCAGGTACAAACGGCGATCGAGCTTGGGTATTCGGAAACGGGTAATTATCCCCAAGGTACGAACCTTACGTTGGGAAGTGCAAGCTATAGCGTACTGTGCAATATCTCTGGACAGTCCACCTTTACGGCCAACACGACCAACTGCGGTGCGGGCACGATTTACATGGGTCTTGTTCCGACCAACCCCACTCCGAACGGCGCCAACTACGTCTATACGAGCGCGTCCGGCTCGGCGACGTACTCGATCACGTTCAACCTTGAGGGTACGACAGGACAGCTCGGTTCAGGTGATAATTGCGCCAACCAGAACGGCATCCAGGCCGGCAGCAGCTGCTAAGCCTCGACCCCAAAACCCTGCGCCGTACGGTGCAGGGTTTTATGGTATACTGGTTTCAGTTGCTCAATAGACTTTTTATGCCGTCCACTTCCAGAGCGCGAGGATTTACGCTGATCGAGTTGCTCATCGTCATAACGATCATTGGCTTGGTGGCCACGATCTCGGTTGCTTCGATCAGCACCGCACGCGCTCGGTCCCGCGATACCAAGCGAGCCTCGGACATGAAGCAGATTCAAAAAGCGCTCGAATTGTCTTACGAACCCGGCTCTGGATATCCGGTCGTCGCGTCTCCGCTCGTAATCGGTACCGCAACGACAGACGTCTTGTGCGGCCTCGGAAGCGCATCTGGTTTCAAGGCTGATCAAACGGCTGGAAACTGCGATGCCGGAAAAATTTTCATGGGTCTTGTGCCGTTCAACCCCACGCCCGGCGGAGCAAGCTACACATATAGGAGCACGACCGGTGCGGGTGTCGCGTGCACGGTCGCGCCTTGCAACGGTTTTTGCGTGCAAACGACCTTGGAGAGGGGCGTGGTTTCAAGCGGTCTCGCAGCGGGCACCATCATGGTAGATCAGACCGCGCTTAAGAACGGAACCTGCCCGTAAATCCATGGCCGTCCTGCTGATCGGGCTTATTGGACTTGCCGTCGGCAGTTTCCTGAATGTCGTCATCGGCCGGCTTCGTTCCGGCGAGAAGGGTTCGCGCGCCCGTTCGCGCTGCCCCGAGTGCCATACCATCCTGCGTCCAAGCGAATTGGTGCCGCTTCTGAGTTTTTTGATGCTGCGCGGGCGCTGCCGTTCCTGCAAGAAACCGATCTCGTGGCAATATCCGATGGTGGAGTTCTCCACAATGGCGCTTTTCTTGGCGGCCTATTGGGTGCATGGCGGCGACGCGATCTTGGGTGCGCGGCTTACGGGTTTCTACCCGTTGCTGCGCGACTGGCTCTTTATCTGCGGCTTGACGGTCGTTTTCGTCGTTGATCTGCTCGACATGGTGGTTTTCGACTCCGTGACGCTCCCGATGGCCGCTCTGGCGTTTCTGTACAACAATCTCATCTTGGGCATCGATGCGCGCAACCTCCTCGTAGCCGCCGCCATCGGAGCAGGCTTCTTCTTCCTGCAGTACGCGGTTTCGCGCGGTCGCTGGATCGGCGGAGGCGATATCCGCATCGGCGCGATGATGGGTTTCATGCTCGGGTTCCCGAACATCCTACTCGCGCTGCTCGTCGCCTACGTCGCGGGCGCCGTCACGGCCCTTAGTCTCATGGCGGCCGGAAAAGCGGAGTGGTCCGGACACATGGCGTTCGGTACGTTCTTGAGCGGCGCGACCGTGCTCGCACTCTTTTTCGGTCACGATGTATTGCAATGGTATGCGTCGCTTCTCCTTTTCTAAAGGCTTCACGCTCGTCGAGTTGCTCGTCTCGATTTCGATCATCGGCGTGATCACGGGCATGATGATGGCGAACTTCCGCGGCGGCCAAAAAAGCTCCGAGCTGCGTTTGGCGTCGGATCTGCTGGTAAACCAGATCCGCTCCGTGCAGACCTCGGCCTTTTCCGGGCGCCTCGTCTCGGTCTGCAGCGGCGGCGGAAACGATCTCAAAGTCTGTGAACCGAAAAACCCGCCGATCTCATGTACCAGCGGTACGTGCCAGAAGCGCGTGCCGACGGGGTACGGAATCCGTTTCACGACGAGTCCCGCCACGGCGTTCCTGTTGTTCTACGACACCGACGGCGATTGGCGTTATGATGTCGGAGAAGAGCTCGCGACCCAACCGTACGTCTCCTCGAACTTCGTTAGGTTGACGGCAGCGAATGCCGGCACGCCGCTCGACCTCGTCTATGCTCCGCCGTACGGCCAGGTCTACGTGAACGGATCCGCATCCGGCACGCCGATCGTATCGCTGACGCTCGGCCACCAATTCGGCACTATGACGCGCCATGTCAACATCTTCACTCTCTCTGGAAAAATCGAACACGATTAGCGCGCCGCGCGGCCGTGCACCGGCCGGTGCACGGCGCGGCCAATCGTTCATCGAAGCGATGGTCGCGATCACGGTGATCGTCACGTCGATCGCGAGCGCGTTGGCGCTCGTGCAGGCTTCGATTACCGCTTCGCGCATTAGCGGACACCAGGTCGTGGCGGCTAATTTAGCGCGTGAGGGTTTGGAAGTCGTGCGGTCGTTTCGCGACACGAACTGGTTGAAGAGCCAGAGCTTCCAGGTCGGACTCGTCGATGCGGGTGGCGTCAAAAGCATGCGGCCGCTGCTCGATCTCGACGGCGGCGTTTGGACGCCTTCGTTCGCGGCTACATCGCTTTCGAACGCAAACGCGGCCGTGTACCTAACACCGAGCGGTGTGTTCGTACAGGCCGATAGCCAGCCGTCCGGCAGCACGGTGACGCCGTATACTCGCGTGGTTTCGCTCCAGCACATCTGCCGCGAGACGACGACGGGCGTCGAGCGCATCGTTGGCGGGGCCGTCACGTGCCTCGGTTCGGAGACGCTCGTGGGGTTAGCCGTGATTTCCAGCGTCAGGCATCGCGGAGTCAGTGGAAATTTCCAAACGCTTGATATCGAAGAACGCCTCTATGATTGGAGATAAACGCGGCCTCACGCTCATGGAAATTCTGGTCGTGATGGGGGTTTTCAGCCTGACTGTCACGATTGCTTCGACGGTTTTCCTGTTGGTCAATCAGGCGCAGCGTCGTGTGCTCGCCATCACGGCCGCGCAGGCAGATCTCCGCTTTGCAATGGAAGCGATCGTACGCGAAATCCGCGGCGGACAAATCGACTACGCGACGTATGAAGGCGCGCAAGGCGGCATCGCGACGCCGACGGACCGTTTGATCGTGAAAAGCGCTTCGGGCAGTCGGTTGGAATTTTACGCGGACACGAGTCCGTCCGTGTGTCCGAGCGGCATCGTGAAATGCCTGTCGGTCAAGGTCAACGGCACGTCGCAAAGCCTGACGTCCTCGGGCGTGCTGCTCGAGAAGCTCGTGTTTTACATTACGCCGGGCGCCGATCCTTTCACGATCGATCCCGCCAGCGGTCTCTATAAATCCAATGCGCAACCGACGGTCACGATGGCAATCCAGATCAAGACGACCGGCCCCAAGCAACTCGATGTTGTCACGATGAACGCGCAGACGACCGTAACCTCACGTTTATATGCGCGGTGATCAGCGCGGCAACGTGCTTCTGCTCTCGCTGCTCATCATGAGCGGTGTCTTGGTCGTGGGCGCTTCGCTCGGCACGATTTCCATCTTGAACCTGCGCCAATCCCGCGTCATCGACGACGCGATCCTGGCATTCGGCGCGGCCGAGTCCGGCGCTGAAGAGACGCTTTACCAGATCCGCCGCGTCGGTACGCCGACTTCGGTCTTGACCGCGAATCCGTCGCACGGATCTTCGGCCGTTTATTCCGGCGTGCCGATGAACAACGGTTCCAGCTGGACGCGCTCCCTGACGACGACCGAATCGACCGTCTTCACCGCGATTCTCAAGGATAAATCCTACGAAGTCGTCCTTTGGAATCCTGAAACGCCCGCCGCCGCGATGGGCGTGGAGTCGATGGCGTTTTCCTGGGACGACAACTGCGGAGGCACCTCGGGATTGGAGATCCTGGCGACGGGCTGGGACCCGGCGGTCGTCGGCGGTTTCAACCCCTCGATCGCGTTCCACGGCGATTCGCCCGCGCTGACGTTTTTGCGGGTCACGCCGCGCGTCATCGACAACGATTTCAGCTCGACCAGGGCCTACCGCGTGCGCGTGCGCGCCAAAACGTGCGACATTTCCAACCTCGCGATCACGGCGTATAGTGCCGATAACGCGGGTGGTACGCAGGTGCAGATTCCGTCCCGCCTGGCCGTGCAGTCCACCGGCACGTTCGGTACCGCCCGCCAGGCCGTGGAATTGAGGCTCCCGCGCCTCCAACCGCTCTCCGGCGCCTTTGACTTCGTTATTTTCAGCCAGTGCTCGCTCCTCAAGAACGTCACCGGCGTCCCTTGCCCGTAACGGTCCCATGTTGAACAAAAAAGAAGCCTTCGAGCGCGCAAAAAAACTCCGCGCGCTCATCAATGAAGAACGCTACAACTATCACGTCCTCGACAACAGCGGATTGTCCGAGGGTGCTTTGGATTCTTTGAAGCATGAACTGTGGGAGATCGAACAGGCCCATCCCGATCTCATCACGCCGGATTCGCCGACGCAGCGCGTGGCCGGCAAAGCGCTGCCGCAGTTCGGAAAAGTTCCGCATACGAGACCGATGCTTTCTCTTGAGGATGTCTTCACGCGCGAAGAGCTCGAGGAGTGGCTCGAACGGCTCCGTCGGCGCATTCCGAACTTCAGAAGCGATCTCTACGCCGAGGTTAAAATGGACGGCTTGGCCGTGTCGTTGGAATACGAGGGCGGTGCGTTCGTCCGGGGTTCGACGCGCGGCGACGGACACGTCGGTGAAAACATCACGCAGAATTTGAAAACCATTGACGCGATTCCGCTGACGCTCCGCCGCCCTACGGAAGGGGAATTGAAATCTTTCTTGAAATCATTCGGCGAAGGCCTCGATCTCGCCTCGCTCGGAAAAATTGTCGATCGTTTGTTGGAAGGAAACTTCGAGGCGCGCGGCGAAGTCTATATGACCAAGAAGACGCTCGCGAAGATCAATGCCTCCGCGAAAAAAGCAGGTGAGCCGGAGTTCGCCAATCCGCGCAACGCTGCCGCTGGCGCGCTTCGGCAACTGGATCCGGCAATCACGGCCAAACGCGAATTAGATTTCTTCGCCTACGACCTCGTCACGAACGAAGGTCTCGTGACACACGAGCAATGCCATGAGTTGTTGAAACTTTTCGGACTGCCCGCTAATGCGCTGAACGCGCGTTGCGAGAATGCGGACGCGGTGCAGGCGCTGTACGACCGCATCGAAAAAAAACGCGAAACGCTTCCGTATTGGATCGACGGCATTGTCGTGGGCGTGAACGACCTCACACTGCTCGAGCGCCTCGGCGTCGTCGGCAAGGCGCCACGCGGCATGGCGGCTTACAAATTTCCGGCCGAGGCGGTTACGACCGTTGTTCGCGACGTGCGCTGGCAAGTCGGACGCACGGGGGCCATCACACCAGTCGCCGTTATGGACCCCGTCCTCGTCGCCGGTACGACGGTGCGGCACGCGACACTCCACAACATCGACGAGATCAAGCGTCTCGGTCTCAAAATAGGCGACACGGTCGTGCTGCACAAAGCCGGCGATGTCATCCCCAAGATCATGCAGTCGCTGCCGAAGCTCCGCACCGGCAAAGAGAAGGGGATTATCGCTCCCAAGAAGTGCCCGGCCTGCGGAACTCCCGTCACGCGTCGCGAGGGCGAGGTGGCGCTCATGTGCGAGAATCCGAATTGCGAGGCGAAAGACCTCGGTCGCCTGCTGCATTTCGTTTCGAAGCGCGCATTCGACATCGACGGGCTCGGGGATAAGATCATGGAACAGCTGATCGACGCCGGACTCGTCTCCGAGCCGGCCGATCTCTTCGAATTTTCTCCCGGCGATCTGGAATCCCTCGAAGGCTTCGCGGAGAAATCCGCGGTGCAGCTCGTGGCTTCGGCGCAGGCATCCAAAAAGATCACGCTTGCGCGCTTCATCCTGGCGCTCGGCATCCGCCACGTCGGTGAAGAGACCGCCGTCGAGTTGGCCGCCGCTTTCGGCGCGCTCGAGAAGCTCCGGGAAGCTTCGCTTGAAGATTTGAAAGCCATTCCGCAGATCGGCACGGTCGTGGCGGAAAGCGTCTATACGTATTTCCGGTCGCCCAGGCACCAGAAGGAACTCGATCGGTTGCTGGATGTGGGCGTTGAGATCGAAACACCGAAGCGTACCGCGCAACCACTTAAGGGTCGGACATTCGTGCTGACAGGCACGTTCGAATCGCTTTCTCGCGACGAAGCCAAGGACCGCATTCTCGAACTCGGCGGCCGCGTTTCCTCGTCCGTGGGCAAAGAGACCTCCTACGTGGTCGTCGGTGCAGAACCCGGCTCCAAGGCGGATAAGGCGAAAAAGCTGGGGCGGCCTGTCTTGAGCGAGAAAGAGTTCCTTGCTATGCTCAAACCCTGATATGAGCCTTTCCCGCGAAGAAATCCTGAAAATTGCGCAGCTGGCGCATCTCAAATTGGGCGAAGACGAGCTGGAAACGTTCCGGCTTCAGCTTTCGTCCGTTTTGGAATATGTCGGGCAGTTGTCAAAAGTCGACGTGAATGGGATCGAACCGGCCGCACACATCACGGGTGTCAGCAACGTTTTGCGCGCCGACGAGGTACGTCCGACACCGGGCGGAGGACGCGAGGCGCTGCTTGACGCCGCCGCCGCGCGCGAAGGC
>CAYFZV010000012.1:0-17428 GCA_964347735.1 uncultured Gammaproteobacteria bacterium | reverse complement strand
TCGCTGAACTCCCCGAAAAGAAAGAAGCCGCTCCGATGGGCGGCGGCATGGGCGGGGGAATGGGAATGGATTACTAGCTCCTCCCGTCATTCCCGCGAAAGCGGGAACCCAGAACCGGCCGCAGGGCCGGTTTTTTGGTAGCCTTAGGAAAGATACTGATACCCGCATCGTCAAAAGAATAGAGTATACTGTGCGTGAAGCTAAATTTTCCTATGCGCACACCAAAAGCCATGTTCATGTCCGGGCTGATCGCCGCGACCGCCATCATCGGGCTCACGATCGTTTTCGCGCGCCAAAAATCGGCGGCACCGGCTGCAACGCCCGTCGCGCAACAGCCCGCTCCGCAACTGCAGCCCGCACCGGCTCCCGCGCCCGTCCCGAAGCCGGCTGCGAAAACATACGAGAACAGCACCTACGGTTTTTCGGTCCAGTATCCGGAAACGATCCTGGCGACGGAAGACAAACAGGACATGCAACTCTCGGGCTATGTTCCGGTGTGCGATCCGGATCACGCGATCGTGTGCTTTCCTTTCCCCAAAGAAACATATAAGAACACGAATTTCGAAGATGCCGCGTTCGCGGTGCATGTGCGACCGGATCTGAAAAAACAAGCCGCATGCGAATCTCCGGATAACGGCGAAACGGCCGATGGCGAGGCGACGCTCAACGGCGTCTCGTACAAGAAATTCGCTTTCAGCGACGCGGCCGCGGGCCATCGTCTGGAGGGGGAGAATTACCGTGTCTTCAGGAGCGGCAGCTGCATCGAACTCTCGACGCGCGTAGCGACCACGGTTTTCGAAAACTACGAACCCGGCATGATCACGCGCTTCACCGAGGTCGATCGTTCGAGCATGCAGGCCGCGCTCGACGACATGCTCAAGAGTTTTCGCTTTGTAAGCGGCTCTTGAAATAAGAGCTGAAAAATGGTAAAATACCTTTATGGATCAGGATGCAAAAACATATCGGACGACCGCGGCGCTCTCGTACGTGCTGCTCTTGTTCGTCGTTCCGATGTCGAAAAAGAACAGTGATTTCTGTCAGTTCCATGCCAAGCAAGGCATCGTCCTGTTCGTCGCCTGGGTCGCCGTTTCCTTCGTCGCCTGGATTCCCTTCATCGGCTGGGCCGCCTGGCTGTCCCTCCTGATCGTCAACATCATGGCGATTGTGAAGACCCTGAACGGCGAGCGCTGGGAGTTGCCACTTTTGGGCAAATACGCAAAGCAAATTAAGTTGTAAGTATGGAGCTGGAAAAATTTTGGTGGCACCGCCTGCTGAAAGTTCTGTTCTTGCTGGCCACCCTCACTCTAGCTTTTTTTGTATTCCTTTTAGCATATTCAGATTCACCTGCGCTCACCTCTGGAAATACAGATGTCGTTTTAACACTAAAAAACTACACGAAAAATTCGAAAAGCAGTGGTAATGTCGTACCAGAATTTATAAAAACAGATGGGCAACTCGGCTGTTTAAATAGTGACGGTTCCGTTTCGTTTGTCTCCTCGTATGAATTGGAAAAAAAGGTATTTTGCAATGCACAGCTGTTAAGTAAAGCGCCGGCGGTTGCCTCATTTTTTAATGAGGAAGTGTCGGCTATGAAAGACCTGCTTGAAAAAACCGGAGATTCGGACTCAGTTTGTCTAATGAGAAAATCAATTGAATGCGATACAACCGCGCAAATAATTAAATACAAAACCAATCAAAAATTTGTTTTGCATAAAGTCTATTACGGACTAGCAACCGCAGCTTGGGTGACAGGGGTTTGGGTTGCAATTATTCTTCTGTTGTACTATAAAGGCGCCATCTACATAGTGTTTGGTGGGCATAAAAATCGCTAAGGCATATCACCGTCGAAACGATATGAAGGATATTCTTGAACGAGTCGGCGCGCTTTCCGAGCGCATCTCCTCCACACGGAGGTTACTTTGACGATGCTGCCACGCGGGAAGAACTGAAGAAGTACGAAGAGCAGATGCAGGACCCGGCCTTTTGGAACGCGCCGGACCGCGCCAAAGTCATCGCGCAGCAGGTCAGCGAAATCCGTCGCGAGCTCGAGACGTGGGATGTCATCGAGAAAGAGGCGGCTGACATACAGGAACTTGTTTCCGGCATGAAGCCGGAAGAAGAAAGCGAATTCCGTCCCGAGATCGAAAAACAGATGGCCGAGCTCGAAAAGAAATTCTCGGAGCTCGAGTTTTTGGTGCTCTTTTCCGGGCGCTACGACGCGCTGAACGCCATTATCACGTTCCACGCCGGTTCCGGCGGTACCGAAGCGCAGGACTGGGCCGAGATGCTCTTCCGCATGATCACGCGGTTCTGTGAAAAGAAAGGCTGGTCGGTACGGATGCTGAACGAAAGCAAGGGCCAGGAAGCAGGGCTCAAGAGCGCGACAATCGAAGTCATCGGACGCCATGCCTACGGCTATTTGCGCAGCGAGCACGGCGTGCACCGGCTCGTGCGCATCTCGCCCTTCGACGCCGCCAAAGCGCGTCACACTTCCTTCGCGTTGATCGAAGTCCTGCCGGACATCGGCGACGCCTCGGATATCAAGATCGATCCGAAAGATCTGCGCATCGACACGTTCCTTTCGGGCGGTCACGGCGGCCAGGGCGTGCAGACGACCTATTCGGCGGTCCGCATCGTCCACTTGCCGACCGGCATTATGACGACCTGTCAGAACGAACGCTCGCAGCAGCAGAATCGCGAGAACGCCATGAAGATGTTGAAGGCCAAACTCGCGGCGATTGAAGAAGAGCGTCATCAAAAGGAAATGCAGGGCATCCGCGGCGAATACCACAGCGCGGAGTGGGGTAATCAGGCGCGCTCCTATGTCCTCCAGCCGTACCGCATGGTCAAAGACCATCGCACCAAGCACAAAATGAGCGACACAGACGGTGTTCTGAACGGCGGTATCGACGAATTCATCGAGGCGTACCTGAAATGGATGAAAGATCCTGAAGCCTATCTCAAATCCCATGCCCAAGACGATCAAGACGAAGAATAAAACCGCGCTTGTCACCGGGGGCGCGGGCTTCATCGGCTCGCATCTCGTCGATCGTCTGATCGCCGAGGGTTTTTCGGTTGCCGTTGTCGACGACCTGACGAATGGGCGTCGTGAATACCTGCATCCGGACGTGCATTTTTATAAGATCAGCATCAATGATCCGAAACTCGGCGTCGTTTTCGCGGCGGAAAAGCCGAGCGTCGTCTTTCACCTCGCCGCACTCATCGATGTGCGCGTTTCGGTGCGTGATCCGCTCCGTGACGTCGAGACGAACGTGCACGGCTCGTTGCACGTGTTGAAAGAATGTCTGAAGCACGGCGTGAAGAAATTCGTCTTTTCGTCTTCTGGCGGCGCGATCTATCACGACGCAAAAAAAATCCCCACACCCGAAACTGAAGCGCCTTCTCCGCTCACGCCCTACGGCGTTTCAAAGCTCGCCTTCGAATACTATTTGAACACCGCACGTCATCATTACGGTTTGAACTACGTCGCGCTGCGGTACGCCAACGTCTACGGACCGCGCCAGGATCAAAAAGGGGAGGGCGGCGTGATCGGCGTTTTCTGCAAGATGTTGAAAGACGGCAAGGCGCCCAAGATTTTCGGCGATGGCAAACAGACGCGCGATTTTGTGTACGTTGGCGACGTGGTTGAAGCCAACATGAAGGCGATGAAAACCAAGGAATCCGGTGCGTATCACATCGCGACAGGCAAAGAAACGAGCGTGAAAAACGCGGCGTCTTTGATCGCCAAAGACTTTGGTTGGAAAGGCGCCTTCGGCCGCGGACCCTCCGTTGCCGGCGACGTGCGCCGCAGCTGCCTCGATGCGCGTCGCGCCAAGAAAAAATTCGGCTGGCACGCAAAAACTTCGATCAATGAGGGTATTAGTAAAACCGTTGCGTGGTTCAAAACGCGCTGACATGCTGATCATCAAGATCGATCCGAAAAAAACCGACGCCGAGACGCTCGCAAAAGCGGTCGCAGTCTTGAAGCAGGGAGGACTCGTTGTCTATCCCACGGAGACAGCCTACGCGTTCGGATGCGATCCTAAAAATGTGCGTGCCGTGCGGAAACTTTTCACAATCAAGAAACGGGACGCCTCAAAATCGCTGCCGATGATCGCTGCCTCGGTGTTGATGGCGCGACAGTCCGTCGTGCTGGACCGATATGCGTCGATGCTTGCAAACGCGTTCTGGCCAGGCCCGCTCACGCTCGTTGCGCCGGCTACCAAAGGATCGAATGAGATCGCGTTGCGCGTAAGTTCTGCTCCGTGGGCGCGCTCTCTTTCCGCCGCGCTCGGCAGGCCGATCATCTCGACTTCCGCCAATCTTTCCGGGCGGAAAACGCACTATGATATCTCGTCCGTCCTGCGGGATTTGGGCACGTTTCCCGATGTCGTACTGGATGCCGGCCATTTGAAACCAACGCGGCCCTCGACGATCGTCCGCGCGCATGGCGGCCTCGTCGCGATTCTGCGCGAAGGCCCGATTTCCGAAGATGATCTGCATCGTGAATTGATGAAGCGTCTTTGATATGGCCATCCGCCGCTACGGACAACATTTCCTAACCGATAAGACGATCATCAACAAGATCGTGAAGGGTTCAGACGTCACAAAAGACGATACAGTACTCGAAATCGGTCCTGGTCGGGGCGTATTGACGCGTGCGCTGGCGGAAACGGCTAAAAAGGTCGTGACGGTTGAGATCGATCGCCGTCTGCATGCGCTTTTGGAAGAAGAAGGCCTGCCTTCGAACGTTGAATTGTTGCGTGCGAGCATTCTCGATCTCGACAGCGAGGCGCTCGAGGCCTCGCTCGGCGCGGATTGGAAGCTCGTCGCCAACCTGCCATACGAGATCACGTCCAAGACGCTCGAAAGATTTCTGCCGATGCGCTCCTCGACCGGCAAAGGACCGACGTCGATCACGCTCATGCTCCAAAAAGAGGTGGGGGAGCGCATTGTTGCCAAACCCGGCGATATGAATCGGCTCGCCGTCTTCTGTGGATACTATGCCGACGCGAAAATCCTCTTTCCTGTGTCCGCCGGAGCCTTTTCTCCGCCTCCGAGGGTCCAATCGTGCGTCGTCCGTTTCGATATTCGACCCCTTCCGCCCCTCTCCGGACGCGAAGAAGTTCTGTTTTTCAAGCTGATCGCCGTCGGTTTCTCCGAAAAGCGCCGACAACTCAAAAATACCCTCCGTTCTCTCCTCGGTCCGGACGCCGCGGCACAACTGGTTGCGGCGGGGATCTCACCGGAGGCTCGACCTGAAGAAGTTCCGCCTCAAAAGTGGATAACGCTCGCACAACGGATGTGATACCATGAGGGCATGCCCGCTGATCTGCCGATCACGGACGAAAAGCCCCGAGAGCACCGCGCGGGGGCGTGGGTTGTTTTGGTTATGGGGCTGATCGGCCTCGGTCTCGGTATGTATCAGTGGCGCGCTTCTTTCAAACAAGCATTCGCCACGGAAACGGGAACGTACAAATCGCCCGATCAAGTCGAAGAAGAGCGCATCGAAGGCATGAAAACGAAAGATACGGACGGCGACACCCTCACCGATTTTGAAGAAACGTACGTCTATAAAACCAGCCCCTACCTCGCCGACTCGGATTCCGACGGATCCCTGGATCAGGACGAGTTGAAGACGGGGGAGGACCCAAATTGTCCGCAAGACAAAAATTGCGCGGAATCAGGTATCGCATCCAGCCTGTCGCCGCAAGCGGCGGTCGCAAGCTCGACCGCGCAGATCGAACAGGACGCGATGAAGCAGCTTTTCAATCCAACGCCAGCCCAGATCCGTGCGCTGCTCGTGCAAAACGGCGTCAAAGAAAGCGATGTAGCCGGCATCGACGACGCCACGCTGGTCGAGCTCTATCAGGAGTCGTTGAAGGAAGTCCAAGACAATGCCCAGTAGGTTTTCAACCAAGTTCCTCCTCGCCGTCCTACTCGTGACCGGCGTCTTCGGTTCGGGCTTGTTCGTGGCAAAGCCGGTATTGGCGCAAGGCCTCCCAGTCTTCGACGCGGGGGCGAATGCGGGGTTGATAGGGGCGAACGCACAGTTGGCGGCGGATAAGGCTCTCACTGCGACGCTCGTCGCCCACTCGGGGGTTCAAACAACCAAAGTGGTCAAACAGAGCGCTTGGGAAGTCCTTAAAATATCATTGACGAACACTGCCGCGATCGCGCTTTTGAACGGCGTCAACTATTTCGCGCAAAAAATCGCTTACGATGCTGCCGTCTACATCGCGTCGGGCGGCGCCGGGCAGAAACCCTTTTTCACGACCGAAGGCCTCGGCAATTACCTCAAAAACACAGGCGCCGATGCGGCCGGCGAAATGCTGGGCACGCTCACGACCGATCCCGCGACGTTTGGAAAATTCGGCATCAATTTGTGCGTTCCGAAGACCCCGACGCTCGCACTCAACTTCAAACTCGGATTTTTGAACGGCCTGCCGGGCATTTTGGGCAAAGGCGGTCCCAATCCGCCAAAACCGAAATGCAGCTGGGACACTATTTCCAGTAACTGGGACTCGTTTGCGAATCAGGATTCTTCGACGGTCCTCAACAATGTCGGCATCATGTTCTCTCCGGGCGAGAGCTCGCTGGGAGCCGCGATCCAGCTCAACAACGTGACGATGTCGAATATTGCCGAGAAGAAGCTTGCATCGTACGGCGATTATCTGGCGAACAAGGGCTTCAAGCCCGTGAAGGATTTCATCTCGGGCCAGGTTAAAACGCCGGCCTCGGTCGTCCAGCACGAAATGGAGGCTTCGCTCGACCAAAGCAGGAAGGCCAAGGATCAAAGCGTGATGATCACGGGGCATGCGTTCGGCGCGGGTGCGTTCGCTATTTTGCCGGCGGCGCTACAAACCTTCGCGGGCACGCTCTCCGAACAGCTTTTGAAAAAAGTTTTCACGCAAGGTTTGATCACGGTGAGCGATCTGTTGGGAGGTTCGGATGACGTGACGCTCAAGTTCGATGCGGCGCCGTCCTTGGGGGGCCGTCCGGCGGCCGAGTTGGCCAATGCCTCGCTGCTCACGCCGAAAATCCTGTCGGTGACGAACTACAATGCACTGACCGATTTCGTTACGTGTCCGGACGAAGGCCGCAGCACGAATCACTGCGTGATCGACACGCAATTCTACAACGCAGTAACCCGCGCGGATCAGGATCAGGCGTTGACGGTGCGTCAGGCTGTCACTCAAGGGATGTTGAACCGCAACTGGCAGCTCTTGCCGCTCGCACACCGTAAAAATAACGAGGCCACTTGCTACAAAGAAGCGTTCTGTTACAGCAATTTGGTGAAGCTCCGCCTCGCACGTGTTTTGCCGATCGGCTGGGAAATGGCCGCGAACTCGCCGTTTAACGACCTGAACCGCCCCGTCACGCTCGGTGAGGCGATGGATCGTTTTGAAGATTGCCCGCGCAACAGCGCCGGCGACGTCGATCCCGCGAAGCTTCCCGACCCACTGCACCCCTGGTGCCACATGGTCGATCCGGAATGGGTTTTGAAATATCCGACCACGATCTGCCGGCAACTCGCGCCCGGCCCGATTCTCCTGACGCCGCAGTCAGCGGCTCGTACGCAGTCCTGTGTCGATGCGACGAGCTGTCTCGGACAAGACGTATCCGGAAATTGCAACGGCGGATACGGTTACTGCGTGCGCGAGAAAAGTGTCTGGAAGCTCGATGCGGACGCGTGTCCGGCACAGTATTCGAGCTGCACGGCGTACAAGCGCGTGGACGGCGCTTCATTCGCGTTCCTCGCGAACACGCTGGATGCCGGTCCCTGCAATGCGCAGAACGCAGGTTGCCGCCAATACAGCCTTTCGTCGAATGCGATTCCGAACGGCGGATTTGAAGATCTTTTGGACGGCCTGGCGCGTGACTGGACGCTCTCCGCCGGCGCGCGTCTCCACCGCTCGGGCGTTCTCTCGACTCATGGGATGAACGCTGTCGGTGTACTGGCCGGTAACGGCGCCAGCGTGCCGGTACCGTCGCTTTTGCCAAATCAACCCTACACGCTTTCAGCTGCGGCGATTCAGGAGCTTGAAGGCACGAGCGCCGTCGGCACGGTTCGACTCTCCTTCCTCAAAGCTGACGGCAGCGCCGTCGATCCTTCAACGTTGGCCACGACATGCCAAGCCGATCCGCTGGGCAGGTTCGTGACGTTCAGTATTTCGACCACAGCGCTTGGTTCACAGGGCGGTTCTTGCACCGTTACGGCCCCTCCCGGCGCAACGAACGCCAGAATCGACATTAGCTCGAACGCTCCGGCGGCTGGCAACCGCACATGGTTCGACGACATCGCGCTGTTCGGTGCGGCATTCTCGGCCTCTCCGTACGACGGTATTTTCTTGAACAGCCAGGCTGCCAAATGCGCAGCAAACGACGCTGGGTGCACCCAATTTGTCAGAATTGCGACCGGCACGCTCAACCTGGTACGTAACCCGGGATTCGAATCTGTCGACGCGGTGACGGGCAAGCCTTCGTTCTGGGAAATGGACGCAACCAAATACGAAAAAGATGCGTTCAAAGGTTTTGAAGGCGCGAACAATATCGTGCTCTCACCCACAGCTGCAGTGCAGGACGTGCGTGGCCTCTTGTCGGACGCGGCTTATAGTTTTTCTGTCTCGACGCGGTATGACGGCACAGCTGCGGCGCCGACCGCACTTGCGACGATCCAGCTTTACGACACCAACACCCCGCCACAGCCGATCTCGCCCGCGACGGTCACCGACTGCACGATCTCCGGTTCCTCGATGCGCGTGAACCTTGCGGTCGGCGATCTCTATGAACGCGCGTCCTGCAGCTTCACAACCCCGTCGAATGTCAGTTTCGCGCGCGTGATCCTGACTTCCAGCTCTTCATCCGAGCGCGTTTTGGCAGATGGCGTGCAGATCGAATTGTCTGTTGGCGCGACGGCGTATCACGAAGCGTACGCCGGGTCTTCGCAGCGCATCACGCTTAAAAAAGCGCCAGAAGGTTTGGACTGCTCGGGAACGAATCGTTCCGCCGAATGCGAAAAATACGCGCCGTCATGCCAACGCGAGGAAGTCGGCTGCAACGCCTACACGCCCGTCGACGGCGGCACGATGATCACGGCGGTCACGACGGCCAATGATCTCTGCCCCGCGGAATGCGCGGGCTATGACACGTTCCGTCAGGAACCGACGCAATTCAACGATCCGCGGTTTCCGCTCTTCTTGATCCCGGCTTCCGCGAAAAGCTGCACGGCCAGCGAGGCTGGCTGCTCCGAATTCACGAACATCGAAAAGCTCGCCCAGGGCGGTGAATCGCGCGAATACTTCACGTACCTGCGTCTCTGCACGAAGCCTGATGATCAAAGCGGTACGTTCTATACGTGGGAAGGGAACGACGTACGTGGATTCCAGTTGCGCTCATGGTCGCTGCGTAAGAGTAATCTTATTTCGGCGGCGGGAGACACTGACCCGACCGGCGGCACGGGACCGTGCAGCAAACTCGCCTACGACGGCGCGGGCCAGCCGCATTGCGCAGATGATGCCGCCAGCGTGACGGCCGCAGCGTGCACCAAGGACGACATGACGTTCAATCCGGATTGCCGCGAATTTTACGATGTCGAAGGCAACATCCATTACCGCCTGTATTCGAAGACGATTATTTCCTCCGATTCCTGCAAGGAGTACCGCATCACGAAGAGTACCGAAACCGAATGCCGCGACCATGGCGGCCATTGGCAGAACAGCGAGTGCCGCTATCTGGCATATTCGCCGGAAAGTTTGACGTGCGCCGCCACCTCCAACGACTGCCGCGCGTACTCGGGTAACGCGTCGCGTAATATCCGCGTGTCGTTCAATGATGATTTCGAGCAGGGAACGACCGCAGACTGGTCCTCTGTGGCCGGTGGCGGAAGCAGTTTCGACGTCGTCAACAGCAATGAAGCCGTTTCGGCCGGCGGCCATTCCTTGAAGGTGACGCGCGCGGACGTGACGAAGAACGTCGCCGCGCATATCCAGAAGGGTCAATCCTATATCGTGACATTCTGGGCCAAAGGCACGGGTGACCTGACGGTGCGTTTGAGTCAGGCTGGTGACCAGGGCTTCACGTTCAATCGCACGACTTCGGCCGATGCGCCGGTGAGCCTTTCGACCGAGTGGCGGCCGTACCAGGTCGGTCCGGTTGAAGCGGTCCGCGACGCGAATATTGCCGAGCAACTCATTTTCCAGCGTCTCGGAGGCGGCGCCCCCCTCTTCTTCCTCGATAATATCGAGTTCCGTGAAATCACGGATGACGTGTACCTGATCGAGGATACGTGGAACACGCCGCTTTCGTGCGATCAGGCCCCGAACGGTTCCGCCGCACCCCAATACATGCTCGGTTGCCGCGCATACACCGATCGGAAGGCGGCGACGTCCACGTTCAAGTCGTTTGAGAAGCTCTGCCGTGCGGCAGCCGTCGGTTGCGAGGCGTTGTATAACACGCGCAATTCCGCGTCTCCCTTCGCCCAGACATTCCGTGCGGTCTGCTCGATTTCATCCGCCTGCATTCCGGGCGCCACTCTGACGTGCCCGTGCGCGGTGGGCGGAGCCGAGGTCTGCCAAGTCACGAAAGGTCAGACGAGCTGCCGTTACGACGTGAATGATGAGGTGCCGGCATCGCGTGTCAGTCCGACTGGCGATACTGTGCGCGTCGCGTCTGATGCTGTCGAATACCTCGTCGACGACGACCAGTTCCGCTGCGATGCCGATGCGATGGGTTGCACGGCCATGGGGGACAGGTACATGAACAGCGAGCGCACGGCGGTCGACACGTGGAAAACCGTGTATCTGAAAAACGTACCGGCCGATTACGCCGCCACACTTTGCAACGAACCTGAACTCTATTGCCAGGCGTACACCCGCCGCGCCGACGCCGCGCCCGTCTTTTTCAAGGATCCGGAAGCGCGCGTATGCGAGTTCCGCGAAGGAGCCACTGCCGGCAGCCGAGGTTGGTTCAAGAAAGGCAGTAACGAACCATGCGATCCGAACTTCCTTGAAGCCGGAGACCGTTTCGGCATCTGGAGGAATTCCGACCTGGCCTACGACGGCTGGGCGGGCGAGTGCGCGTCGCAACACGACATGTGCAAGGAATTCATCGATCCGGTGGCGACGTCGACAGCGTATCCGAGGGGCACTCCGTACTACGCGATCATGAATGATCGCCTGGATACGACAACCTGCCAAAATCGCGTCAGCTTGAATGAGTCTCCGTCCGGCGCCACGAGTGCAGCCGCGTGCGTGCTCTTCTGGCAGACCGACAACCTCACCAAAATTTACAGCGCCTCCGCGACCTACGCGCTTTCCGACGAACAGCGCGGAGCGCTCGTGCCCCCGCAGCCGGGCAGCGACACGAACATCATTATCCGCGTGCAACGCGACCGTCAGTGCGGCGAATGGCTCGATTGCCGTTCAAGCGAATCCGTTTTCAATCCCTCAACGGGCCAAGTGCAGAACGTCTGCACATCGTACAGTCTGTGTGCCGAATTCGAGCGCGTGGGCAATACGACGCGCTGCCTGCGGTATGTCGACAGCGCGTATTCCGGCAAGACCCTTTCCGAGGGGGTCTATGAAAGCCGCGTGATCGGTGCGGCGGGCATGGAATTTTCCGGCTTCGCCATTCCGAATCGGTATCCGGTCGACGAACTCGTGACGGCCAACGTCGGCACCGATGTGAAGACTCCGGACATGCGTCTCGTACGCGTCGGCAGCACGTGCAGCGGCGCCTATGGCTCCGCGTGCGGACCGGCCGCCGATCAAGGTACGTGCTTGGGGCCTACGGGCAGCCGTCTGTGTGTCTATCCGGTCGACGGAGGTCGCCGTGTGACGACGAAAGAACAGCTCAATCAGCCGCAGATCATTTCCGGCTATCCCGGAGCTTCGTGCCGCGCATATCCGCAAGAGGATGCGCCTTTCCCGTCGGCCGTCGCCGATCCGAACGGCTGGGACTATGAAGCTGCGGAAATCAACAACGGCAATCCGATCTTGATCAGCCCCGCACAGGCCTTTACGGGCGCGAACGTGTGCCAGCGCCGTTTGATCAATGGCGTGGAAGTCTCCAGCTGCGAGTGCAACTATGTGATCGCGACCTACGGATCCGAAAAGAAATATTTCCCAGCCGCCAACTCCGATCTCCCTTCCGGATACTGCACTGGCGGCGCCTTTGACGGCCATGAATGCGATCCTCTCACGACCGGCGCGCGCACCAAGAACAACCTGTCCTGCTGCTCCAAATCGGTTGAAGGCGGTTTGGATCTCTTCTCGACCGGCTGCAGCGACGGAGGACAATGCGTGCGTTTGAACAAGATGGATCGCGTCGTCGGCTACGAAGGTCAGTGTCTCGAGCGTGACATGACACGCCCGATCAACGGCACCTCGGACCAGTTTGCCTGTCTCACGTGGCGCCCGGTCGGCCTGATCGGCGGTTCGCGCGACATCTACAACCAGAACCTGACAGCGGGCTACTTCGCCTCGTCCGACCGCCGCTTCTATTGCGTGGGCGACCATCCGTCCTGGGCATTGCGTTTCAACATTCCTTCGGCAACCACGTCGAGCGGTAATCTCATCTCGTCGGATACGAACGGGGATGGAGAATTCGACCACCGCGACATGGACATCATGAAATTCTTCGGTCCAGGCAAGGTCAGCAATGGTGTGGCGAGCGCACGGTCCGCAATTAACTGTGAAGATCAAGCGGCAGGAAAGTGGTGCATCTGGCCGTCGACGTCTTCTGCCTCAAGGAAATCCCAAATGACGGGCAGTCCGGCTATTGAGAAAAGATGCGCGTCCTCTTCGGAGTGTGCCAGCGGTTTCGAGTGTATCGGTGCGCAAGGTACGGAGGCGGGTCGTTGCTTGAGTACGAATGTGGAATGGTTCATCAATCCGGAAGCCTACGGCATTCTCGGTTGTTATGAGGTGGCGGATGAGGGAGGCGTTGCGGAAACGTTTATCGATTACCCCTATATCGGTCCGCCCCTGTATCGGCAGCAGCTCTCCAGCATCTATTTCCAGCTCTCCGATGATCTTTATGATCGCAACGATCCCGACGCGGGTGAAATTGCGACCGGAGATACGGGTTCTGGACCGGCCTATGAAAAAATCACGACAAACCCGCATCAAAACGTGTTTGGCGATTGTAATGATGAAGAAGACGACAACATTGATAATGATGACAACGACAGCGATGATACGACACCTGTAAGCGAGAGTCTTCTGACGAACATGGTAACGGACAGGGATACCTCGCTTGCAGGTGATGGTGGGCGCGGTATGAGTATTTTCCATCTGAATGAGAGCAACAGCTTTAAGATCGACCCGTCAGATGGCGATGGCGGCATTATCCTGTCAGCCACGTTCGACAGCGCTGGCAAGCTCGCTTCAGTGCACGTAGCCGCTTCCGACGGCGGTGACGAAGGCGCGTTCGGTATCCGTGAAATGGGTTTCACCTTCAAGCCGGGTTGCGAACAGATCGCCCAAGTCGACCAGCCTGGTGAGTTTGGTGCGACCGCGGCCTTCACCGACACGGTCAACAACCTCCGCACCTTTAAAGGCTTCTCGGGCCAGGAAGATATCCTGACTCCTCCGCAGGTTTGGCTGCAGGAAAATGCCTGTCGTCCGTTCGGCGCGGTCGGCGCGATCTCGCAAGCGCCCCCGGCCAAGCCATGGACGTATGTAGCTGCCCGCTTGTCGACGGCGGCGGAGCAGTGCACGATCACGGACTTCATGCAGGGCGCGGTCTACAAATTGGATGCCCCGGGAGGACCATTCGATCTCGGTTCGATCCGACGCCTTTTCCGCAAAGTGTACGGACTGTGGACGTACGTCAAGCTGGATAGCGGCGCCGGCGGCAATACGTATAACCAAGAATCGAATGCGGCTGCGAATCCGGGCGATCAGGGCCTGAGCTATTACAATGAAACTGGCACGGTCGACCCAACAACGCTGTTTGAACGTACCGGCATTCTCGGCATCTTTGGTGTCAAAGCCTGGTATCCGCCGGTCGTGGCCGCCGTCGATACGACGAAATGCGACACGAACGGCCGTTGCAAGTTCGCGCGTATGCAGGCGTTGACCGTCAATGGGCGTACGGACGGAGTACTCTTGGGTGCCGACGGTTCGTTGAACGTCACTGCCAAGTTCTTCGCATGGGCATCCCACAACTCGATGCCGATCCTTCAGCGCACTGTCCTATGGGGTGACTTTACCGCCAAAGAACCGCCGGCCAAGGGTTGGTATAAGAATCAAAAGCCGTTCTGCTCGCCGGATATCTCTGACGCCAACGCGGTGGGCGAATGCAGTATCAGCGGCCTCACGTGCGATTCGAACGCCGATTGTCCTAATTCGAACACGTGCGACAAGACCGTCGGCAACCACTTCGGCAATACGCCAGGCGCATGTTCCGCGGGAACCTTCCAGTTCGACCATACCTACACCTGCTCGCTCTCGGATCTTCAGTCGATGCCCGCCTGCACCGGCGCGAGCGACGCGGCGGACAATACGCCTTGCTACCGCACGCTGGCCGGCACGCCGACATGCGTCTATCGACCGAAAGTCCAAATCGTCGACAACTGGGGTTGGTGCAACTGCACCGGTTCCGCCTGCGCGACGGACGGTGGTGCGTATCGGGAAGGCTGCGCGTTGGATAATCCTCCGGCGAACGCGAAGCCGTGGACCGAGTATGTCGGTGAAATCCGGCTCGCGCCGCGCGTCGAAGACGCGGCCCGGTTCGTACCGGGTGCGGGCGGCAGCCTCTTCGATGCGGGTATCTTGAAGAATCTTTTGAACGGCGCCGGTCGTTTCTAACGCGAACGTATGAGCAAGCTTCGCCAACTTCGCGCCAAGATCGAGCTCCTCCTCTCCGGACAGGGGAGGCGTTGGCGCATTCCGGCGTTGGGACTCCTCGCGCTTCTCGCGTTGGTTGTGCCGGCGGCCGTGCGTGCCGGCGGGCAATGCGGTCTGGGCGATATCGGCGCCTGCGTGGCCATGATTTTCGTCTGGATCTTCCAGATCCTGACGGCGCTCATGGGATTCATCCTGATCATGGAGGTCGATGCGCTGATCCGCGTCGCCCAGTATTTCAACTTCGTTTCGCCCGGCCCGACGGCCGTGCGCATCGGCTGGATCGTCACGCGCGACCTGGCCAACATGTTCTTCATCGTCTTCCTGCTCATCATCGCCTTCAGCACGGTCGTCGGCTACGCGAAGTATCATTACGAAAAGAATCTTTCGACGCTGCTGATCATGGCGGTCGTCATCAATTTCTCGAAGACGATCTGCGGCATTTTGATCGACATGAGCCAGGTGCTGATGCTCTCGTTCGTCAACGGCTTCAAAGCCGCGGCCGCGGGTAACTTCCTGAACGCATTCCAGATCACCCACCTGCTGGCGCTGGGGGACGGAGCCGACGGGTATGATTTCGGTTTAGTATTGGCCATGATGCTCGCGTTCATCCTGGCAACGATCGCGGTCTGTGTCGTATTGGTCATGCTTGTCATGCTGATCTTCCGTGTCGTGATGCTATGGGTCTTGATCATCATGTCGCCGATCGCATTCCTGACGAGAGCGTTCCCGCTGGGTTCCGATGCCTACAGTAAATGGTGGAGCGAGCTCAAGAAATACCTGATCGGCGGTCCGGTCATCGCATTCTTCTTATGGCTGGCACTGGCCTCCGCGCAGCAAACCAGCGGAGCTTTGTCTAAAGAAACGGGTCCGGATGGAAAACAGTTTTGGGGCGTGCAGACGGCAGCATCGGCAAGCGAGGTGCAGGGTCAGGGTGACAAGGTCGGTATCAACAAGGCCCAGATTCCCAGCGAGGCCGGGCGCACGGATACTATTTTGAGTATGATCATTGCGATCTGCATCATGTTCGCCGGCTTGAAGCAGGCGTCCGATCCCGCCTACGGCGGCATGGGAGCCGGTTTTGCAGGAGGCGTGACGAAGAGACTCAAGAGCTACGCCAAGGGCGCGTCGATGTATGGGCTCAAGCGTACCGCCGAGCCGCTTGTCACGAACTTTGGCAAAGGCCTCGCGCGCGTTCCCTTGGTCGGAGGCGCCGGCCGTTTCATGGCCATGACCGGAGAAAAATGGAAGAAAGATCGGATCGCTTCGCGCGAGAAGCTTTTTGGCGGTGCTGACGATTTGGCGCGGCTTAGCCCCGAAGCGTTCCGCCGCAAAATGGAAACCTTGTCCCAGAAAGATCACCGGCTGGACGACACCGACAAGAAGCAGCTGGACACGATGATGGGCGTCGCGCTCAAGAACCCCAAGCTCGCCAAGAGTTTGGGCGAGAGCGGTGCCGGCCAGTCGGTCATGAGTTCGATGATCCGCAACGCCAAAGAAGGCAAACCGTTGCAAGACGCGTTGGGTACGTTGATGACGGACAAGACCGCCAACGGTTGGGCGAAAAAGGATGAAGAGCTTCTTCGCGACGCCTACGACAAGACGATGCTCGCGACCTTCGAGCACGACAAGGATGGCAACATGGTATTGAAGGATGCGAACGGTAATGTGGCGACAGCAGAGAAGGGTGGCAGAGCGGTCGTGAAGGATCCGAACATGTTGAAGACGCTTGGAGAACTCAAGCAGAAATTTGCGCCGCAATTTGCGTCGATGGATCAGATTGATGGCAACGGGAACCAGATTTTCGAAACCGACAAAGACGGCAACAAGATTGCGAAGAAGATCGTGGGCGAGAAAGAACTCAAAGAAATCGTACCGAGAATGTCATCGGACGACATCGGAGGCATTCTGAAGAATGACATGGGCATGTTCATGCAGCACATGACGCCCGGTCAGTTCCACAAGATCATGCAAGATGGCAAGGTTGATCAGCTTGAGGGCGTGATCGGCGATAAGGATAAGCCGGCCAAAGGCACTTTGAATAGCATGTCCAAAACGGAAGCGCAGACCTTCTTCCGCGAAAAAGGCGTCAATGCGACGGAAATTCCGAACTCCTGGTATGCCAACAAAAATGTCGCGGATTTCGCGTTGGCGGCCACGGCCGGCAATGCGGATGCACGCGGAAAGATCATGGGCGATGCAGATCGCGCACGTGCAATGAGAGAAGCCGCAGATCGCGGTCTCGGCGATGCGCAAAAGAGCAAAGACAATAATAAGATCGCTGCAGCTGCCGTGCAGGCCATCAGTGTTGGTTCACTGACGGCAGATAAGCTCACAGGTGATTTACGGGACGCTGTCGGTCGCGAACTTGATCCGGCCGCATTAAAGCGCAACACGGATGTAGAAGATACGCACCAGTTGGCTGCCGCGCGCGAAGCGATGGCGGCTCTCATGGAGAAGGACGCCACGCGCGTGCTGAACTTGAGCAGGAACGGCGAATACAGCAAGTTCTTGCCGCCCAAGGCGGATATTGAGAGAGCTGTTACGGCGCAAAAAGCCAAGCAGGAACAGCAGAAGGA
>CAYFZV010000011.1:0-18099 GCA_964347735.1 uncultured Gammaproteobacteria bacterium | reverse complement strand
CGTGACGCCGCAACCGAGCCAGCCGCCGCGCGAAGAGGTGAGAAACACGTTGATCAGCATGACGCCGAGCAGCACGGACAGCAGGCGGCGCGTTTTCGCTTCGGGATTCCGCAGCAACCATGCGCCGGCGAGCGCGATCGGCAAGAGAAGATAATCTGCGAAATACAACGGTTCTGCGGCGGTCGCCTGTACGCGGGTGAAGCCGAGAATCGCGCGCGAATACGTTTCGCGCAGCCCCGTCATCCAGGTCGGCGCGCCCAGCATGTCACCGACGAATTGCCAGAGACCGAAGATCGACACAAGCGCTGCGGAAAAAAGAATCGCGGCGCGTACTTTTTTGAATGAGGCTTCGTCTTTCAACACGTTGGGCAGCAACACGGCGAGCGAGGCGGTGAAGATCGTGAAGGCGAGTGTCACGAGCGAGCGGTTCAGGTTCTCTGTGTTGAGCAAGGAGAGCCCCGCGGCTGCAAAAAATGCGGCGAGGGCGAGAAACGTTTTGTTTCGCCATTCCAGTTTCGCTTTGCCGCAGAGCCAGAGCCGGGCGTACAGCAACCAGGCGATCAGCAAAACGACTTGGCTCGGCCGCACATTCACGCCCACAGCCGTGAAAGCGCCGAGTCGTTCAAACGGCAAGAGCGCCGCGATTGAGATGACAGCTAGGAGAAGAGTGCGGTCCATGCGCGTTGCATTTTTTCTTCCGTAAAGAGGCTCTCCGCGCGCGCCCGACCTGCCTCGCCCATGCGCGCCGCGAGCGCCTTATCGCGCAACAACTTGAGAAGCGCGCCGGCCATTGCGGGCGCGTCGTTGGGCGGAACCAGGAGCCCGGTCTCTACATCAGTGATGACTTCCGGCAATCCTCCGACGCGCGTGGCGACGATCGCCGTGCCTCGAGCCATCGCTTCGAGCGCCGCCACACCGAACGATTCGCGCGCAGACGGCACCGCCAAGACGCTGAAGCGCGCGTGATCGCTTGCGTGTTCGACGTAGCCGTGGAAAACGGTCTTTTCGGCGATATGGAGTTTCTTCGCCAGCGCTTCCAGAACACGGCGTTCCGCACCGTCGCCGAAGATCTCGAGCTTGGCTTCGGGCATCTCTTTCGCGACCAGCGCGAAGGCTTGAAGCAGCAGACCGACGTTCTTTTCCGGGCTAAGACGTGAAATTGTTCCGATGACGGGCTGGTCCGGTGCGGGCGATACGGCCTCTGGCGCGGTGCCAGGCGGGATGATTCGAATACTGGCTTTCGGTACGCCGACTTCGATCAGTGCGGATGCCGCGGCTTCGGAAACGGTCACGACGGTCGCATGACGGGAGCAGGCGACATACCAGCCGCGATACGGATTGAGTCGTAGCGAACGTCCGGCCACGAGATGTTCGGTCCAAATGACGCGCATGCCGAACAGGCGGGCGATCGGCGTTGCGATCAGTTTTTCGATGAAAGAAAGGCAGACGATCGCTTTCGTTCCGCGCGCGTAACGAAACCACGCGAGCAGGAGGAAAAGCATCGGCATGGCGATGAGTGCTGTGAGCGGAAAGACAAGCGCCGCGAACGGCGTCATCGGTTCAAGTCCGCACCAGAGCGCCGTCATTTTCCAACCGCGCGCCTTGAATGTCGCGAGCAGCGCATTTGAAGAAGAGACGAGCGTGGCTTCGTGTCCCGTGCGCAACAAGCCTTCGACGGCCTGTTCGGTGTAGCGTTCACCGCCGCCGTGCGAGGAGGTGTAAGGGAAGGAAAGAAAAAGGACGCGCATCAGCTTTTCTTCGCCAGGAGTTCTTTCATCGTCTCCGGCGATACGGC
Source organism: uncultured Gammaproteobacteria bacterium (assembly GCA_964347735.1). GTDB lineage: Bacteria > Patescibacteriota > Patescibacteriia > SG8-24 > DYFX01 > DYFX01. Next base: position 16,304 of record CAYFZV010000011.1, on the reverse strand, counting down.
GCGAAGTGTGAGTGCCAGTGCGGCGTAGGCGAGACAGCCGAGTACCACCTTGATGAGCACGTGCATATTCGGCAGGATCGTGATGAAACCGGCCATGAGTGCCGCGGCCAAGGCGGCGCGCAGCGTGATCCGCAGCGACGGTACGAATTTCGTGGCGCGCCAGACGACGAAGAATGTTGCGCAAGCGATGAAGACTTCCGCACCGACCGTCACCCAGGCGGCGGCGACCGGTCCGTGTTTCGGAATCATCCAGAAGTAGAGCGCGGTCGCGAGGACGGCGTCGATCGCATAGCCCCAGACCATCACGCGCTGTTTCTTGGCGGCGATGATTGCGTGTCCGAAGAACGATCCGAAGAAGACGGCTGCTGCGGCGAGAATCAAGATGACGAGCAAGCGGCCGGAATCGGCGAACGCCTCGCCCGCGAAAAGATGCATGAGCGCGTCACCGACAACCAGCGTGCCGGCCACAAGCGGCATCGCCAAAACGGCCATGAAATCAAAGGCTTTCTGCATGATGCGCTTCCAGTCGCCCGGGGAATTCTCCTGCTGCGCTTTCACGAGCAGCGGCAACACGAGACCCATGAACATGATCGGGATGACGGTCAGGACGTCCAGGATTTTATACGCCGCGCCGTAGATGCCGACTTCCGATTGGGAACGCGTGAGCGACAAGACGATGACGTCGCCCTTCAGATAGATGAGATTAAAAGTGATCGCGAGTGCGATCGGCCACGAGCGGTCGAAGACGTCTTTCCAAACCGGCCAGTCGAAACGCCATTCGACGCGTACGAGCTTGCGGACGAGTAGCCAGTTCCAAGCTGCGGTCAGCACGTTGCCGAGCACGAGCGCGGCCAGCATCCAGCCGAGGCCGAGCTGCCAGTGCGCGACGGCGAGTACGCCGAGAAGTAATCCCAAGCGCCCGATCACTTCGGCCATTGCCGCGCGCGCCATGCGGAGTTCCTTCTGCAGGACGCTTGTCAGCACTTGGTTCAGCGCGATCATGAAGAATGATGCGCTCGCGATGCCGACGCCGGATTTGATCTCGTGCGAATAGGGGAACGCCAGTACGACGAGCGGCGCGAGTGCGAAGAACACCGCGGCTGAAATGATACGCAGCGTGAAAATGTTCGAAGTGATGCGATCTTTGTCGGCACCGCGCTCGGAAAGCATCGCGACGGTCGTGAGCGACAGGCCGAAGTCGACGAGGATACCGAAGAACTGCAAAAAACTCGTGACGGTCGTGAAGGCGCCGTAGCCGGTCGTGCCCAGATACCGCGTCATGACGCCGAGCGTGATCAGGCCGAAGATCGTGCCGAAGGTGCGGCCGACGACCTGGATGACGGTGTTCTTGGCGATGGCTTGAGTACGCGACATATCGCGTCCAGCGTACTCGTTCCGGGCCCGCGTTTCAACCTTTTCCGTTTGACGGAAGGCCGTTTTTTTGATAGAATGCACGTAAGAAATACCGCATGCTTGTCGTAGGAGGAGTCCATCCTTATGCGCTTAGGCGGCGCAAGGTCGTCCTTTTTCGTTCGAAGCCCTCGCAGGGCAGCGCAGCTCCCGCGCTCCTCTTCGCCCTGCTCCTTATTGCGGGCTTCGCCTATGGATTGAGATCGATCGAACGCCGTTTCGCGCCGACCGATCCCGCCCCGCCCGTCGAGGTTCAATTTTCCGACACGGAAATTCACGATTTGAACGCATGAAGCGTCTGCTTGCCACGCTCGCCGTCATCGTTTCGCTGACCGCTCCGCTTGCCGCGGGCGCGGCCACGCGTGCGTATGCGTCCGGTGGGATGCAGGGGACGACATCGATCGAGATTCCGGCCGGCGCGAGCAGGCAGGTCACTCTCACATTCAAGAATACAGGTAGTCACGTCTGGCGCGGCGCCGGAAAGACGTATGTTTCGTTGTACGCGACAAGCCCCTACGCTCGCAAGAGCGTTTTTAAAGATGCGGCGTGGGTCAGCGCTCTCCAACCCGCGAAATTGCACGAAGCTCTCGTGCGTCCCGGCGAAACGGGCAGCGTAACGATCGTGCTCCGTGCGCCGAGCGCGCTTGGAACGTACACCGAGCATTTTCAACTCGCCGTTGAAAATAAAGCCTGGATTTACAACGCGACGGCCAAGCTTTCGATCAAGGTCGTCGTGCCGAACGCGGCCGTTTCGAGCGGTGTCAACGCGGAAGCCTATGCGGTGATGGACGCGCGTACGGGGGAGATCCTCGAGCACAAGAACGGCGACGAAGTGCGCAGTATCGCTTCGCTCACCAAGCTCATGACCGTCATGGTCGCGCATGACGCGGGCCTCGATCCCGAGGCGACCTTCGCGCTCGAGCGCCAAGACGAAGTTGGCGGCGGACGCTTGCGCGTCCCGGTCGGCACGACACTGACGGTGCGCAACCTGGTTGCGAGTACCGTGATCGGTTCGGCCAATAACGCGGCCAATGCGGTCGCGCGCGTCACCGGCCTTTCGCGGGAAAACTTCCTACGCCGCATGGACGAAAAAGCGCTCGCGCTCGGCATGACACATTCGCGTTTCGCCGATCCCACCGGCATCGAAGTCGGCAACATCTCGACGGCCAAAGAAGTGGCGCTCATGGCCAAAGCGGCCTTCGCGGACTCTTGGGTCTCCGAATTCGCGGCCGAGCCGGAATACGAAGTCGCCACGTCGCAAGGCCCGCACCTCATCAAGAACACCAACAAGCTCGTGAACGACGCAACGGTCGAGGTGACCGCCGGCAAGACGGGCTTCATCTATGAAGCCGGCTACACGCTCGTGACGCGCATGCAGAAAAACGGCCGCGATCTGATCGTCGTCGTTCTCGGCTGCGACTCATTCGACAAAGCATTCAAAGACGCGAAGACGCTGGCGGAAAAAACCTCGCAAGCCAAGACGGCGCGCGCGAACTGAAAATCCCCCGATGTCCGGGGGATTTTTTCGTTACAAGCCCTGCTGTTTGATCTCGCTCTCGCCCGTCGCGTTCGTCTTGCCCATGATCTCGCGCGCTTCGCGTTTGCGGTCGAGGGCGGCGAGTTCGAGGATGCGCTGGCGCACGCCGTTCGGATTCGGAATTTGCTCGAAATGGAAATTCTCTTCGTTGGCGGCCGTCTGCACGACGACTTTCCCGTAATTCAGGATCGTCGGGATGATGCCTTTGATCTCGGAATGGACGTCCTGCACGCGCGACAGGTCGAGTTCCGCGACCGTACGGCCGAACAACCCTTTCTGGTTGATGTCGATGATGCGGTCGTTGGTAACGATGTTGAGGTCGAGATAGTAGTCCGTGAATTCGCTCAAGAAAAACACCCAGATGCCGAGATAATACGTCGCGACAAGCAGCAGGAGCCCCGCTTGGAACAGGGGATTCGCGAACGTCACCGGCTTGCTGTCGAAGAAAATCGCTTTGGCGGCGAACGGCATCGCCGCCAGGATCAAAAAGACGACGATCGGCCCGAGGAAAACGATCGGATGGCGGCGGAGGCAGAATTCGACCTTCTCGCCTGGATGTTGGGTGAAAAGCTGGCTGAATGACATATCAGAGCGTGAGCGATTGGATCGAAAAGAGCGGGACGGGCGTCACCCAGGCGAGCTGTGCGAGCGCTTGCCAGGTCAGGAAAAGAATAACGGCGGCGCCGCAGATGAAAACGAACGTCACGAAAAAACCGACGGCGTTGCGCGCGCCGTATTTCGCCAGCGAGACGATGTTGGCGATCGAGAAAAACAGGAAGGCGCACAGAAATGCGCCGAACGGGAAGAGCAGGAAGTACGGAGGGATCGAGATCATGCGAGAGGGAGTTGCGAAAGGTGTTTGGGCGCCGTCAGGCCGAGGTGCGTGTAGGCGGCTTCGGTGACCATGCGGCCGCGCGGCGTGCGATGGAGCAGTCCGAGTTGGATGAGGTACGGCTCGTAAATCGTCTCGATCGTTTCCATCTCCTCGGAGCTGGCGGCGGCGAGGGCGTTGAGCCCCACCGGACCGCCGGCGAATTTGGAGATGATCGTTTCGAGGATGCGCCGGTCGACCTGGTCGAGCCCGACCATGTCGATCTCGAGCATTTCGAGCGCGCGGTCGACGATCTCGGCGGTAATCGTACCATCTCCGTGGAAGTCCGCGTAGTCGCGCACGCGTTTCAAGAGGCGGTTGGCGACGCGCGGCGTACGTCGGGCGCGTTCGGCGATGCGCATGGCGGCGTCCGGACGAATAGTGCAGCCGAGCGCGCCGGCGTTGCGCTCGACGATCAATTTTAGATCGTCCGCGCCGTAGAAATCGAGGTGATAGGTGACGCCGAAGCGGTCGCGCAGCGGCGCGGTCAGGAGCGAGAGGCGTGTCGTGGCGCCGATCATGGTGAAGCGGGGGAGATCCATGCGGAGCGTGCGCGCCGACGGGCCTTTGCCGATGATGAGATCAAGCGCGAAATCTTCCATCGCGGGGTAGAGGACCTCTTCGATCAGTTTGTTGAGACGATGAATTTCGTCGATGAACAGCACGTCGCCTTCCTCCAAGTTCGTGAGGATCGCGGCCAAGTCGCCGACGCGTTCGAGCGCCGGGCCGGAAGTGGTACGCACGTTCACGCCCATTTCGTTGGCGATGATGTGCGCGAGCGTCGTTTTGCCGAGACCGGGATTGCCGTAGAGCAACGTGTGCTCGATCGGTTCGCCGCGCTTTTGTGCGGCGCCGAGGAAGACGGCGAGGTGGTCCTTGAGCTTCTGTTGTCCGACGAATTCGGAAAGCCGCTTGGGACGCAAACGCGCGTCAAAGGCCTGCTCCGCCGGCTGGGCGGTGGGCGCGACGTCGCGTGCGGGCGCTTTCTCAACCGTTTCTTCCATAGTGTTCCCATCGTAGGGGAGAAACGGCGAACACGGCAAGAAAAGAAAAAAGACAGGAGTTACCTGTCTAGAGCGTTCCGGGATACTTCTTCAGCGCGTAGATGACGCGGTCCCAGACGTCGCCTTCGGCGATCTGGTTGTGGAGCGTGCTAAGCACGCTCGGGAAGACGGTCCGGAAGACCGCATCGCCCGTGCGGAGCAACCCGCCGCCGTACAGCATGTGGTCGTCGTAGCAGAGGAAGTAGCGGAACGGCAGGACTTCCTGCGGGTCGAGTTCGAGTGTGAGTTCCGCCTTGATCGTGCTCTCCGGCACCGTTTCACGCGCACCGAGCTTGAACTCCTGGTTGAGGAGCGAAAGCGAAACCGTCTGGCCGGCCGTGCGGAATCGGGTCGCGAACGTCTTGAACGGATCGCTTTGACTGATGTCTGCACCCCAGTCGATGAGATGTTCGGCCATCACACGGAGCTTGTCTGCCCCGCGTTCGTCTCGGGCGAGCGCGAAGTGCGCGTTATGTGCGTCCCAGGCCAGGCTGCGATTCTCTGCCAGACGGGTGCAGGCCGTGGCGGCCGTTTCGATCGCCATGCGCGCAGCGACGGGAATATGCTTCGGGAGGTCTCGGATCATCAGTCTTCTCCTGCAAGGGTGGATGCAAATGAACGATGCGCGAACGTATCACGGAAACGCCATTCTGTCAATGGAAAGAAAAAGACGGCTGATGATCAGCCGCCACTAAGTATGCGTTCGCTCTGCGTGCGTGGCGATCAATTCAAGCTGGTCGATCTCCTCTTCGACAAACCGACGGTTGAAGACAGGCAGGAACTTCCGCCAGCCCCTCGTCAGTTTGTCGGGACGCACATGGACACGGAGAAAGTTCGGCGCAAGTGGGAAGTCGAAACCGACGATCGTGCCGACGCGCCCGTCCGACATGCGAACGCGATCAAGGATCTTGAAACTGAGTCGATACGGTACATGCGGCATGATTTCTCCAAAGAACGTTGCGCGCATCTTAAATGAAAAAACGCCCGCGTCAAGCGAACGTCTTTTGGTACCGGAGGAGGGACTCGAACCCTCAATCCCTTGCGGGCGGGGGATTTTAAGTCCCCCGTGTATACCATTCCACCACTCCGGCCCACGGCCACACGCTAACAAAAAATGCCACGCTTGTCAGCGGGCGGGTGAAGCGGGCTTTTTGAGGCGTTCGAGCGTTATGCGAATGGTATCCCAGACGCGTCCACTGGCGAGATGCGCGGCGCACTCCGTCACGAAAGCGGGATGCGTGCGGACCCAGAGATGGTCCGCGCACAAAAGCGGCTGCTTCGCGGACACGTGCCCCTTGTGCAACTCCTCGTAGACGAGCCGTTCGGTCACCGTTTTCTCGGGCGGACCAAGACGCAGCTGCGCGCTACACGTCACGTCGTTCGGGGGAGTCGGTTCCCCGCGCCAGAACTTGGCCGAAAAGATCACGATGCCAGCGTCGTTGTTCAAGCGCCAGATGGAAGGACCAACCTCCGTTTCGAAGGTTGCGATCCACTGACCGATGTGCCCGCACGCCACTATCAGATCGCTCGCACGTTCTTGACGCAAGTCCTCAATCCCTCTCAGACGCGCCAACTCGGTTTCCTCTCTGAGTTTGCGGACTTGGTAGTCCGCGTCTTTCTGGGCTTCGATTTCGGCAATCAGTGCGGTCACATCTTCCGGCACGAAATCCTGCATGAACCCTCCTTTAAAAGAACGTGCCGCCACCCTAACAAAAAACGCCGCGCTTGTCAGCGGCGGCGATCAGAAAGCGAGCTCCGCGAGTGGCAGGAGTTTGATCAACTGGTGTGGATCAGACACCTCCGTCGTCTCGGCGCCGACGTACATGTGTAACGGATCGGACGCCCATCGGATGTGCAGGACTTTGCCTGTGTCCGGCGTGCGGGCGAACCTGGACGGACGATTGTGCGCCTTGTAGGTCTGCCCTTCGTGGGTAAGCAAGAACCACAATCCGCCTCGCTGCTCCTCGTCCAGTTTTTCAAGAATCGGTATACCCTCCCAGATCTCTTCCGCCTTTGTCGGCGCGATCATCCCAAGCATCATCGGGATCGAGGTAAGGTGCGAACCGATGCGATAGAGAGGGCCGTCTTCCAAGCGGACAGCGCCTGCGTAAGCGGCCTCTTGGTCGTCGACGCTATACGTGCGTCCTTCAATCTTGATGCGTACAGCGGTCATTTGTCGCTCCTCGCGGTGAATAGCAACGGCGTCAGCCGAAGATCGTGATCCAGAGGTCCCGGAGCATTTTGTGGAACCGTCCGCTCATCAGGTCGTTTTGCCCGAACGCTTCGAGGCCGTGTTCCGCGTGATACTCGTTCGGGTCGAGCTTCACGCTTGCCAGCTCGTGCGCTTCGAGCCTAACCATGAAGGTATACGCCGCGTTATCCGAGCCGGCATCTTGCGGCGCTTGTTGCCGGTTTCTCCACCTGTAGCGATTGAACGCTCGTAAGCTGAACCGGTCTTCGTGCAGATCGAGCGACGTTTCCCGTTTGAAGCAGCGACGCATGGACGCTTCGGGCGATTCTCCGGCGAACGATCGTCCGCCGATGACCCACCAATCAGCCATCGGCAACGTGCGCCTTTTGGCGAGGTAGAAAATGCGCGTGTCGACATCGACGATGACGGCATCGGTGCAGAGGATCGGTAATGAGACGGTTGCCTTGGCATAGGTCTCTTCATCCAGCCGTGTTTGCGGCATATGGTGTTCCTCGTCTTCGACATAGCTGCCGAAACCGAAAAAGCGCGAGCGAATGAACGAGTTGGGATAACCGTGCATGAAGGAGCTCCTTTGTCTGACCGATGGATTTGAGCATGAAAAAACGCCGGTGTCAATCAGCGGCGTTTGTGCTTCGGCATTTTGAGTCGCTTCTCATGAAGAGGAAAACGACCCTCGCGGGCCGTTTTTTCTTACAGTTTCGTTTCCGTGCTGATGGGTTTCAGTCGTTGGTAGACCAGGATTCCGGAAAGCGACGCGCCGACGATGCAGGAGAGCGAGGCGAGACACATCAGGCACCAGGCGTGGATGACGAACGCTTCGAGCGACGTGAGATACAGGGAGAAGGCGAAGCCTCCGGCAAGCAGGACGAGCAAGGCTTTGCCGAGCACCGGATCTTTCGTGCGTAGGAATTGGATCGCGACGATCAGGATCATCAGATAGCCGATGAGTCCGATCGCGGCGACGGGGAAGCCGAGGATTTCGCCATACGGCCCCTTGTTCACCAGGTCGCAGTTAAGCCTCTCGCCGAGATTGCAAATGCTCGTGCCGAGCGGCGCGTAGTGCTGCTTGAGCGCGTAGCCGGAGACCAGGAGTCCCGCGATGGCGAAGAAGAGGAGAAGTCGGACGGCGTGGGTACGGATCATAGTTATTCCACCGAGCAGCCGGCTTTTTCAGCCAAGGCTTTCGGCTGCTGTTCGCCGTTCAAACGCGTGTTGTCCGGGAAGACCCACGTCGGGTAGCCTTCGATCTTCGCTTCGTCGCATGCCTGCGCCTGTCCCCGCTGGTTGCCGGGCAGCGCGCATTCGACGTAGGTGATGTGTTTCATCGAGCTGCCGAACAGCGCTTTCTGCTGGGCGCAGTGCGGGCACCACGAAGCGCCGTAGAATTTCACGCCCTTTTCCGTGAGGCACTGGGCGAGCGTATCGTACTGTCCGGGCTTGCCGCTTTCGCGTTTCGAGAGATAGATCAGCCCGCCGATGACGAGCACGACCGCGGCGAGCGTGATGAGCAATCCTGCGTATTTTTTCATAGGTAGAAAGTTGAATGCCTCCAGCCTAGCAAAAAACCCTTATAAAAAAAAGTCTCCCCGTTTCTAGGAGAGTTAAGGACAGCTTCCGAGCGCATCGCCGTGCGCTTGGTGGGAGGAGACGGCCGATGCGCCGACGCAGATGGTGTGGCGATCGTCCGGCTGTCCGGGCGGAACATGGCAGAGCAGCGTCTTGTCGGGCGCACAGGCGTCGCCGCCGTCGCACACGCAGACGCCTTGATCGCAAACTTTGCCGCTCGGACAATCGGCATTCGTCGAGCACCCGCCCGAAGAACCGCCGTCCGTTCCCGTGCCGCCGTCCGGAGAAGTCGAACCGCCATCAGGCGAGGATGTTCCTCCATCAGTTGATGGCGCGCCTCCGTCTGGCGAGGGCACGCCCCCGTCCGACGATGACGGTCCTCCATCAGTCTGGGATCCGCCGTCCGGTGTCGAAGATCCTCCATCTGCCAAAGGTCCGCCGTCGGAAGACGAGAAGCCTCCGTCGGTCGAGGTGCCGGCATCGCTGCCCGTGCCCCCGGTATCGGTCGGAACCGCTCCGCCGGCATCCGGCTCGTCATCCACCCCCGTAGGGTGATTGCCGCAACCGAAACCGAGGCAAGCTGCCAAGAGAACCGTTGAAAACAAGGTGCGCATCGCTTTCCCTCCTGGCACAGTTAAAGCACGAATCTTCGCGCCCGTCAATCTCTCGTTGACAGCCTCATACGGCTCCATTAGGATAGGATCGTTCGCGGTAATAGCTCAGTTGGTAGAGCGTCTCCTTGCCAAGGAGAAGGTCGCCAGTTCGAATCTGGTTTACCGCTCCATGCAAAAGCCCCGGTCATCCCGGGGCTTTTGCTGTTCAGGAGAAATCTTCTTCAATCGGCGCCGCGACAAGCGCGAGACGTTTCAGTCGTTCGCCGCGCACGTAGACAACAAAGCCGGCGCCGACGGCAACGAACGTTAGAAGCGCCATGGTCGGCCAGGAGAGGCGCGTACGGGGCAGATCGCGCGGCGAGAGTTCCACTGGCGATGAAGCGAGAAGCCGTACGAAAGCGTTACCGGGCAGGACGACGCGCGGCCGCACGCCCGGCGAGACGAAGCCCTCGATCGTCACGCGATCGCCCGGCTTGAGGGCCGAAATCGCCGACGGCAACAGCACGTCGCCTTCGGCGCCGTTTACGCGGACTTCCATTCCACCTGTTTTCAGTGCGATCACTTCGGCCGTAAACGCGTACGCGCCCGGCGTGTTCGGCCAAGCCGTAATTGCGGCGAAGGTCGTCGAAGCCGAACGGTCGAGCGCGCGGATCGAATTCGGATTCGCGAGCAGAAAAGCGTCACCGTTTTCCGTTTTCGACTGGGCGACGAATGAAATGCGTTGACCCGGAGTGAACAACGTGCCGGAGGATTTCGAAAGGCGCACTTCGCGCACGGCCTCCGGCGTCATGATGTAGAAACGCGTTTTCGAATAGACGCCCGGCGGCACCGCAATGACGGCTGTATACGCGCTTCCTTTGTATTTTGATTTTGCAACGGCTTGTGTCGGCGGTTTCGGAGCCGTCTTCACGGCGAGCGTCTTTTTGTCATCCTGAACGGAGCGCACTTCCACTTTTGTCATCCCGAGCGTAGCCGAGGGATCTGTTTTCGGGCGCATAGATTCCTCCACTTCGCTTCGCTCCGGTCGGAATGACAACGGGAGAGTCTCCTCGGCTTTTTCCACCGTCCGCGTCAGGATGTTCGCTGCGCCCGGCGTCGGCGTTTCCGTCACATCGAACGTATCCTGCAGCTCAATCCGAATGAGCGAGAAACCTTTTTTGACGTTGCCGATGCGCGGATACAGTGCAGTGTCCCAGGCGCCGTACGCGACGCCGTCGACAATCCTTCCTCGCGCGTCTTTCAAGATCACGAGATCGCCGTCGTTATTCAAACTTCCTTTCGGAGATGCAATGACCATCCGCTCCCAGGGCAAGAGCAGGCCAGACAGTTTTGTGACGGTACCTTTGCCATCCTCGATCGTCCAACCCTCGAGCAGCTCGCCGGTCGCTGACGGATTCACAAGCTCGATCCATTCGTTTTCTCCGGAAAGTGGCGCCGGATAGGTCTCGGAAATCCGCATAGCACTCATCGGTTCATTCGGCGGATTCGATGCCGGTGGTTCCTCAAGAGAAGGCGCGATAACAAGCGCAGCGGGCGGCGTCGTTGTTGCTGAATCCTCATGCGCGTTTTCAATCATCATGCATGTGCCCGGCGTTCCGAGTTCCGTCGCATCCGGATCAAAACCGGTCGAGCTGCTCGAATTCACCCATGCTTCTTCCGTATCGCCGGACAGAAGCGGCACGACGCGCGCCATTGAAGCTTTGATGCCGCCGCTCGTTCCGGCCAAGGGCGCGCTGCCGGAAGCGCCGTCGATGTCGATGACCGCCCCGCTCGGATCTTGCAGGACGAGAAAAAGATTCGCGTTCGAAAGCGCGACCGACGTCGTTACGAAATCCGGCAGAGCCGCCAGCGTTGATTTGGGATCATCGGCGGAATAATTTGAAATCAGAAACGCGCCGGATGCGGGAATGACGCTGCCATCCGGCAAGAGAAGGCCGTTCGCCGCCGCTCCGTCGATCTTCCAGCCGGAAATATCTGTCCCGGACGGACCGCAGACCTCAAGCCATTCGTCGGCCGTCGAAAGCGAAGAAGCGGCCCATGCGACTTCGCTGATGTAGATCGGTCCGGCGGCACGAGCGGAAAAAGGTACAAGACACAGAAACGCGAACGCAGCCAGAAAACGTTTCATACGATGGCGTAAAAAGTTAGCAGCTGCGTCCTAGCAGAGCTGCTCTTTTTCACGCAAGAGCCCTGCACCGTACGGTGCAGGGCAAGAGGGTAAAGAAAAAATGACCCAGAGGGTCATTCGGAAAGGCGATAGCGTACGTTTGCGTTCGCGAGGAAACGGACGATGTCGGGGACGAGCGAATGATCGTAACCGACCACGTCAAACTGTTCATTGAAAACAGCGTGGGTCGACCATGTGGTCGGATCGACCATGAGAAACGTGCTGGTATGCATGGTAAAGAGCTGAAGTTTTCCGGGCACCGGCACCAAAGGAGCGAGAGTATCGATACTCGTAAACATCACGACTTCTTGGTTGAGGACCGCTCGGCGCCAACTGAAGATCACGGGTTTGACGGGAAGCTTCTCGTCAGTTTTCACCACCCGTAACAAGGTGAAGTTCTGATCATGCGGATGACGGAGACTGTCGACAATCGAGGCCGTCATCTCGAACGACGGTTGGCCGAAACGCCCATGTGAACGCACGGCGACAGAAGAGATGACTTCGCCGGCCAAGAGCGGGAGCCCGCCCGTGAGAACATGATGCCGATCAACGACGAGGCCATAGCTCCTGTAGGTCGTTGTTTGACCGGAGGTACCGAGCGTCTTCGTTTCCACGAAGACGAGCGCCGACCGGCTTTTCTGGATGTTCGCTTTCCGAGGATCCTTCCGAACCGGCGCTTCCGCGCGCGGCGTCTCGGGCAACGGTTCGCCGCGCCAACATGCGATGACGGAACAAAGGAACAAGAAGGCGATGATACGCATGCAATCCTCCTGGGAGCAGGGGATCACGTCGAAGACGGAATGTCAAGATGCGGTGCACCACCCTAGGAAGCTGCTTTTTTGTCTGCTACGCTCCCTTTGCGCACCGAGCCGCGGTGGCGAAATTGGCAGACGCGCCAGCCTTAGGAGCTGGTGGGGCAACCCGTAGAGGTTCAAGTCCTCTCCGCGGCACCATCAAAAAGAGGCCGAAAAACGGCCTCTTTTTGCACCCCGTCTTTTAGTGTCAAAGACTATTGACAAAAATGGCGCACTGTGCTAGTATACTAGCATCGAGAAGATGGGTAGATCGTGTCTGACAAGCCAAAAACAACCATAAAGGGGGAAAGCATGCGAGCTCTTTTGAAGACGGCAAGATCGGTAGTTTTCGCTGACAACGGCCTGTTCCTGGGCGTGGTTCTGTTGCTAGCCGTTGTGGCCAGCTTCACCTTCCTTGTCGACTGGGGAACTGCCCACGACAACCTCTCCGCGTCCGAAAAGGACCGCATGGAAAGCTGTGCCATTGCACAACGCGCGCTCGGCGCCCGCTTCCTGGAGCAGCGTCCCGACTGCAAGAAGTACGTGCTCCCGCCGGCCGCCGCCACGACGGCCGATCAACGCTGAACTCTGCTCGAAAGAAAAAGCCCGCTGGAAGATCACTTCTTCCGGCGGGCATTTGTTTTTGCACGGAGCTTCTTGGCTTTCGGACGTTTTCCGAGGAGCTCTTTAAGATCGCGCTTCTTCAGCTTCTTGCGATCGAGCAGTGCTTCCGTGACGAGATCGAGTTGTTTGCGAAGCTTGGGATCGCGCAGGCGCTCCTCGACAAACGCGAGGCGCTCATCCAGCATTTTTTGCGTCTCCGCTTCGACGCGGTGGCGCATGACGGCGCTCATCGGACGTCCGAGAAGATGGAGCGGTCCGATCTTCGACATGCCGTGCTCGCAGATCATCTCTTCGATCTGGGCGCGTGCGTGATTGAGATCGTCGCCGTTGACGTTCGACCATTTGCCAAAGACGATTTTTTCGGCGACCGATCCGGCAAGGTCGACGGCGATGTCGGCGAGATAGTCGTCTTCGTCGCACGGCGAGGTGTAGCGCGTTTTGAAGATGGTGTCGCCGCGCCGCTGTTTGGCCCAGATGCGCACTTTCTTGACCGTGCTCATGAGCGGCTCGTTCCAACCGAGCACCGCGTGCCCGGCTTCATGCACGGCCAGGATCCGTTTCGCGAGTTTCGACGCTTTGAGTTTCGTTTCGAGCGGCACTGGACACCTCCTTTGTACGGCTGTGGAATGTCCTATTTTAAAAGTAGCATTTCGCGAGGAACAACGGAAATTTTCGTCGTTTTTCGTTTTAAAAAAATCACGGATACTGTCTGAAAAGAGAGGCTATCAGGCTTGACAAGCCGGTATTTTGATGGTGCCATGATCGTCCGCGCGTTATCGTGCGGATGCGGGGAATTTCCCGCGCGCACTTTTCAACTGAAAGAGGTACGAGATGTCGGAACAACGCATCCTCCTGTCGTGTCCGCAGATGGAAACGCTGGCGGAGGAAATCGTTCGCCGCAGCAAAGACATCACGCATGCCAAGATCCAGTGGCAGCGCTTCCCGGATGGATTCCCGAACCTGCTCCTGCCCGATGTCGACCAAGTCATCGACCACCATGTCAGCTTTCTGGCGTGCTTCGATGATCCCCGCGTCATTTTCGAGCAGTGGAGCATGATCCATCACGTCGCGAAGCTGAAGCCCAAAAGCTTTCGCCTGCTCTTGCCCTACTTTCCGACCGGCACGATGGAACGCAGCGATCACGAGGGCCAAGTGGCCACCGCGCATTCGCTCGCCGCCCTGCTCTCATCGCTGCCGCCGTCCGGTCCGGGGCCGATCCCGATCTACATCTGGGACATCCACGCCCTGGCCATCCGGCACTACTTCGGCGAGAACGTCGTTCCGCGCTTCAAGACGGGACTCAAGCTGCTCTTCGGAGCGCTTGAAGGCCGCAACGATAGAATCACGATCGTCTTTCCGGACGACGGCGCGCTCAAGCGCTTCGCCAAGATGGACGCCTTCACGGCGGCTCGAAAGAGGCTCGCCTTCGAAGTCGCGGTCTGTCGCAAGGTGCGCGATGGTGATGCGCGGCGCGTGACGTTGGCCGAGGGCGACGTCAAAGGAAGGGTCGCGGTCGTCATCGACGATCTCGTCCATTCCGGCGGCACGCTCATCGAATGCGGCAAAGCCGTGCTCGCGGCCGGTGCCGATTCCGTCGAGGCCTACATCACGCACGGCGTCTGCGAGAACGAGGGTTGGAAGAAATTCGAAGACACCGTCTTCGAGAGGTTGCACCTGACCAATTCCTGTCCGGCCACGGCCGCCGCGGTTCGGTATCATCCGAAGTTCCGCGTGCACAGCCTGGCCGACTCGATCACCAATGCCATTCGGCAATGAAGGAGGAGCCATGATCCGCATCGCCATCGGTTCGGAAAGTCCGCTCAAGATGGAAGCCGTACGCGAAGCTGTGACGGCGCTCGGTCTTGAGGCGGTGGTTGTCTCCGTCGTAACGGTATCCGGGGTTCCGCCCCAACCGTATGAGCGGCTGCAGACGCTCTCGGGGGCGTCGCATCGTGCTGAACAAGCGCGCGCGAAGTATCCGAACGATCTGTGCATCGGCATCGAGAACGGTCTCGTGCCGTATGGATCCTGGGTCGGCGACGTCGCGTATGTCGTCGTGATCACCTCAGACGGCAAACGATTCGTGCGTCATTCGAAAGCGGTGCCGGTTCCGACCGAGCTCGTGCGAATGTCGCTCGCATCGGATCAAAAGATCACCGCCGGCGCGCTCGAAGCCGAACGCAGCGGATGTGATCCGCAGGATCCTCATCACGTCTGGTCGGGCGGCAAGACCGATCGCAAGACGCTCCTCGTGGACGCCGTCCGCGAAGCCCTGCTTGCCGCCACTCTCACCGAAGAAGGAGTCCCAGTATGAGCATCCCGAAGTATCATCGCCTCAAGATCGGTACGCTTGCCCGCGATCTGCCCGTGACCGAAGTCGCTCCAGGCCTCAAGATCGCCGTCCTGAACTTACTCGGCGACTACGAACTTGCGCGCGCGGCTGCCAAAGCGCTGGCCAAACGCATGCCTGCAGCGACCGAGATCCTGATGATGCCCGAAGGCAAAGCGCTCGGACTGCTCCAGGCGTTGCAGGAGGAAACGGGCCTGTCGGCGGTGGTGCCACGAAAGCGGGAGACATCCTATATGTCCAAGCCCGTGCTCGTGGTCAACGCCGTCAGCATCACGACGCAGACGCCGCACTCGTTCAATCTGGGCGCGGAAGACGTCGCCAAGCTGAAGGGGAAGCACGTCGTCATTCTCGACGATGTTGTCTCGTCCGGCGGCACGGTCAAGGCCATGCGTAAGATGCTCGAGAGGGCCAAGGCATTCGAAGCCGGTGTGATGGCCATCGCCACCGAAGGCGATGCTCTCCCCGGCGTCATCGCGCTCGATCACCTCACGGTCTACAAGACCCCGTAAACGCAGCCCCTGCACCATCTGGTGCAGGGTTTTTCATTCTTTTTCGCCCCGACCTCCTTTTGTCATCCCGAGCGCAGTCGAGGGATCTATTGGTATGGGATTCCGAAGAATAGATCCCTCCACTCCGCTTCGCTCCGGTCGGGATGACAAAAAATGAGCACTCCGTGCGCAGGCTCGGGGAGTGTCATTTACGCCGTTTCCATCGTGCGGCTGACGCTCCAAAGGAGTTCAAAGGTTTGTCGCATCATTTCGGCAACCGCGCGGCTTTGGACGACCCAGGCCAGGCCTTCATCCTTGGGCGCAAAGAAGGCGGTCATGTCATCCCAAAACAGAATCGAGCAGCGGAACGTCATCTCGCGCGGCAGGAATTTGGCTTCGCGCAGTTCGCGGGCGTGCGTTGCGGAGGAGTATTTTTTGATCTCGCGTTTCTCGACGCGCAAGCTGCGCAATTTCACGCCGGCTTTCAAGCGACGGCGCGTGAAGTGGAATTTCTCGCCGAGAATCTCTTGAAGATCCTTCGCCGCCACGATTTCGTACACGGGTTTTTCTTTCGAAGCGAGCGCCTCATGGAAAAGACCTTTGACCACCTCGACCGTGCGCGTCTAGT
>CAYFZV010000010.1:0-18317 GCA_964347735.1 uncultured Gammaproteobacteria bacterium | reverse complement strand
TCGTGAGCTCGGGAGACGAAGGAGCGACCTCGAGCGTCACGGTCGGTTCGACGATCGCCGACTCTTCAACAACCGGCGTCGAAGGAGCTTGCTCCTCGACTACGGGTTCTGCGGACGGCGCGTTCGATGCATCGCTGCCAACGTCAATGCTGACAGAAGTTTGATCGGCGGAAAGCTCGGTGGTACCGGTATCGTCTGCGTGCGCGATCGGAAGTGCCATCGTGGCTCCCATCGCGATGAGTAAGGAGGAGATCACGAGCAGCTTTCGCGCAAATCTGTGCATAACGGCGGCGATACGGGTTTATGAATTGCAACAAGTTAATATCAATTCATGCTGCGCGTCAATTTTTCCGCTGAAGCAAAAGAAAAACACCCCATTGTATGAGATGTTTTTCTTTGGTGGAGATGCCGGGATTCGCACCCGGGTCTGGAGGAAGTAGGACAATGCGCACTACAGGCGTAGTCGTCTCAAGTTTTCTCCGTCCGAAGACGAAGACCGGAGCACATGCTTGGAGACGACGAGTTGCATGCGTCCGTGCCTGGATCCAAC
Organism: uncultured Gammaproteobacteria bacterium; assembly: GCA_964347735.1. Lineage (GTDB taxonomy): Bacteria > Patescibacteriota > Patescibacteriia > SG8-24 > DYFX01 > DYFX01. Next base: position 17,767 of record CAYFZV010000010.1, on the reverse strand, counting down.
CGTATCGCATGCCTCTAGGCTGAACATGCGGCGGACCTTCTTATAACACCGCGATTCCGACCAGAAGGTGTCGTCGGGGCGATGGGTCAGTCGCGCTTAGGCGAAGACCGGAGCGAAGGACGGCGCGAACGCAGGAGCGAACGCGGCCTTGGCTTTTGCGAGAACGTTGGCACGTAGTCGTTTGCCCAGTGATTTATGACGGGCGGGCGCCGTCAACCTGCGCGAATTGAGAACGAACTCCATCGAATCTATGCATCCCCGTCGCCGATCGCCTTCAGGCGAACCGCGGCGGAGATTTATCGCCGGATCTTCATCCGGCTGCGCGCCTCGCGTTCGAGGTCGCGTTTTTTGATCGTTTCGCGCTTTTCGTACTGTTTCTTGCCGCGCGCGACGGCGAGCTCAATCTTGATGCGGCCGCCTACCATATAAGCACGAATTGGGACGATCGTCAACCCGTCTTCATCGCGTTTTCCGCGTAAACGGTTCAATTCCTTCTTGTGCAGGAGTAATTTTCGCGAGCGATCGGGGTCATAGTCAGGGAGGGGACCGGCCTTGGGATAGCGCGCGATGTGCGCGCCGAGCAACATGGCTTCGCCGCGCGTAAACGCCACGTGCGCGCCCTTGAGCTTCATATGGCCGGTTTTAGCGGACTTCACTTCCTGACCGGAAAGCACCAATCCCGCCTCCACCTTTTCGAGGAGTTCGTAGTCGTAACGTGCTTTGTCGTTCGAGGCGAGGATGTCGGGAGTCATACGCAGGTTCTGGTCAGTGTACCGTTTTACTGATACATTTCCAACGAAGTATGCAGGAAAATACATCCGGACGCCAGCCGTACGTCATCACGATTTCGACCGTCACGATCGTGAAGATCGCAGCCTTTCTGTTGGCCTGCGGTTTCCTGTACCTGATCCGCGACATCATCGCGCTGTTTTTCGTCTCGCTGATCCTTGCCTCCATCATCAATCCGCTCGCCTCCTGGTTCCAATCGAAGAAGATGAGCCGCGGCGCCGCGGTCCTCCTGCTCTATCTGGGAATCCTGATCGTGATCGGCGCGGTGCTGACGGTGCTCGTGCCGGCGCTGATCGTGGAAACCCGGGATTTCGTCGCCAACGCGGACGCGATTTGGGGGAGCCTGCTTTCGTCGCTCGGTCCGCTGCGCGACTTCATCTCTTCGCACGGATTGAGCGATGAACTGCGCAAAGCGATGGGCAGCGCGACTGACGGCTTGGGCCTGGCCGCCGTCGGCGTGGTCGCTACGATCAGCGGTTTCGCGACGGGCATTGTTTCCATCCTCGTGGTGCTCGTCGTAGCTTTTTATCTGGTGGTGTCCGAAGACGGGCTGATGCGCCTGTTCCGCACGGTTGCACCGGAAGTCTATCAGCCGTATCTCGTCGATCTCTTCCAGCGCATCGAAAAGAGCATCGGCAGCTGGGTGCGCGGGCAGATGATCCTCGGTCTGATCGTCGGCGTAGCCGTGTATGTGGCGCTCACGATTCTCGGCGTGAAATACGCGCTCGTTCTTGCGTTGGTCGCCGCCCTGGCGGAAATGATCCCGTACGTCGGTCCGATCTTCTCGGCGATTCCCGCCTTGCTGATCGCACTGACCATATCGCCGTTCAAGGCCCTGATGGTTGTGATCGTGTATCTTGTCATCCAGCAGGTCGAAAACCATGTCCTCGTGCCGAAGATCATGCAGAAGGTCACGGGGCTGCACCCGATCGTCAGTATTTTCGCGATGTTGATCGGCGTGAAAGTCGCGGGCCTGCTCGGTGCCTTGCTCGCCATTCCCGTCGCCATGATGATCGGCATTCTCGTCGACGACGCCTTCCGTTTCGTGAAAGCAAACCGCTGACATGCGCGTGTTCATCGCCCCCATCAACAAGCTGACGTTCACGCTGCCGCTCCTCGGCGCTGGCGGCTTCATCACCTTGAGCGAGATCTCGATCGCGCGTCCGCACGATTTTTTCTGGTGGAGCCTCGTCAACGTGACCTGGGTCCTGACGGTCTTTTTCGCGCTCGTGCACGGGAAGCTGAAGAGCCGCCTCACGCCGGTCGCCGTTCCCGCGATGCTGATGATCGCGGGTTCGACCGTGATGTCGCTCCTGTTTCTCGATCTCGTCGCGCCGCGTCACGGCTTCATCGCCATTTTCGGCCTCGTGCTCTACCTGTTCTTGGAACATGTTCGGCGCGAAGACGCCGCGCACGCGTTCGAGGAACGCCTGTCTATTTCCGAATTCGCCAGGATGGTCAACATCGGTTCGCTGTTCCTGATCTCCTCGGTCGCGGTCGGCGTCCCGGCGTTCTTGCCGATTCCGACGTGGTGGACCATCCCGCCGATGATCGCGATCGCCGCGCTCTGGAGTTGGCATGCGTTCCTGGCCTGTACCGAAGCGTGCGTCCGCCCGCACTCGCGCATCCTGCTCACGACACTGGTCGTCACCGAGACGTATCTCGTGGCGCTCAATCTGCCGACGTCGATGTTCGTCGGCGGCGCGCTTGTCGGCATCGTCTATTACCTGTGCGTCAATCTTCTGCCGATCGGCGCGACGGACGCGATTCCGCTGCGCTTGGTGCGTCGGTACGCACTCTACGCCGGAACGGCACTCGCGCTCATTCTTCTGACGGCCCGTTGGGTTTGATATGTTTTCCATGCAAAAAGTTTCCGCCGGCGAGCTCGTGCGCACAATGTTCGTTCCGGTCGTGCTCGGCCTTGCAGCCGGTATCGCCGGAGCCCTCATGGTCGAATCGTATTTCGCCGGGCTTTCGGCCGTCCCGACGGAGCCGCTGATGATCGGTCGCCCGGCCGTTTCGTCTTCGGGGCAACTACAGCCGACGGATCTCGCTGAACGGCTGCACCGCATCAATATCCCGCTGTATCCACGGCGCGCGGCCGACGCCGGAGCGGAATTGGCGCTTCGTGCGCGCAACGTGTCCGAGGCTGTCGGGTACGCCGCAGTGATTACATCCGACGGCTGGCTTGTGACTTCGGCGTCCGTCGCGGCGACGCCCGTTTCGGCCTCGGTCGGCGGCCGCCTGCTCGATCCGAAAATGCAGATCACCGATCCGCGTACCGGCCTCGTCTTCCTGAAGATCGAAGCGCTCGCTTTGCCGGTCAGCGGTTTTGAAGAAACCGACGCGCTCCGCGCCGGATCACCTATGTACGCGCTCGATGAAGCGGGCCTGTACGCGGCATCATCGTTCGCCGGCACCGTGCCGGCCGACCGCAGGCCGCAGGCGACCAGCCTCCAGAATTCGGATCGTTTCGGACGTACCTTCCGACTCACGCGCGTGCTGGGTCTTCGCGCTTCCGGAGGTGCCGTGCTTGCGGCCGACGGCAATCTGGCAGGCATCCTTCTGCCTGAAAAAACCGGAGCGGCCTCATTCGTTCCGATGCATCTGATTCGCCCCGTCCTCGCCCAGATTTTCCGCGGCCTTTCCCCGGTTCGCGCGCAACTCGGCGTGTCCTACCTCTCTTTGGAAGACACCGCGATCTCCGAAGGCGGCTTCGGCAATTTAAATGGGGAGCGTCTGACCGGTTCGCGCGTACTTGGCGTGCCTGCGGTGCGTATCGGTTCGGCCGCAGCAAAGGCTGGTCTCCAGGAAGGGGACGTTCTGTTGCGCGCGAACGGAGTCGATCTTTCCGGACGCGACCTGGCCGAGATCGTGGCGGAAGCGGAACCCGGCAGCAAAATCCGCTTCGACGTTCTCAAGGACGGCGCGGAGCGGTCGGTCGAGGTGACGCTCGACGGGGAAAAGAGGTAGAATAGAAAAGGAGGTATGACCTTGGACATCACGCAATTGCTCGAGCGGCATTGGAAGACGGTCGCCGTCTCCGCCGCCGTCACGATGGTGCTCGCCGCGGCGCTTAGTTTCGTGCGCCCGCTCGAGTACTCTTCGACGCTGCGGCTCTTGATCATCCAGAAGGCCAGCCAGAATCTCGATCCCTACACTGCCATCCGTTCGGCTGAAAGCATCGCCGACAACTTGAGCCAGATCATCTACACGTCGGTCTTCTTCGACAAGGTCACGGGCGCGGGCTTCCGCATCGACAAAAGCTATTTCGACGCCAACGAAACCAAGCGCCGCAAGCAGTGGGCGAACATGGTTTCGACCCAGGTGACGCATCAGACAGGCTTCCTCCAGATTTCCGTCTATCATAAAAACAAGGACCAGGCTTCCGAGATCGCCCGCGCGATCGCCTTCGTTCTCACGACCGAGGGCAACCAGTATATCGGCGGTCACGATCTGGCGATTCAACTCGTCGACACGCCGCTCCAGTCGCGCTTTCCTGTGCGCCCCAACGTGCCGCTCAACGCCTTCCTTGGAGCCGTGATCGGTGTGGTGCTAAGCGCCCTCTACCTGGTGGTGGGGGAAGCCAGGCGCCATCGGCGGGTCCGCTTTTCCGGAGCCCCACCCCTCTAAAAGACCAAGAAACGGCTGAAAACAGCCGTTTTTTGCTATTTTAGCCAAAATGGCCGCTGGTGGTGAAAAAGGGCTTGACAAAAGGCTTTATTCATGGTTCACTACGCAGTTCCTTGGAATGGACAGATCGTATCTGAAGAGCTTTGAAATCGCCCGACGTGAAGCCGGGAGGCACCTCCTCCTTGTCTTCCGGACTCCGTCGGGCGATTTCAGCGCTACTTCATTCCGCAATGCTGCGGGAGGACAAGGCGTTGAATCCTTTGGTCTCTGACAATACGGATGGACAACAACCACACCCCATAGGGAGGTGAGTCATGAAGACTCGCTTGAACATTCTCGCTTGCTTCGTGCTCGCTCTCGGCTCCGGCTCCGCTACGGCGGAACCGAAGCATCCTGATCCAGTTCCTGGTCCGATCTGCGAAGTGCAGCAAGATCAGGTGGCCAAGTGCACGCTCGAATTGGGTAACACCAAGATCGCGCTCGGCACCTGTATCGAGGAGAACAACAAGACGATCGAGTGGGCGCGCAACCAGTGCCCTGCGATCAAGAACCTGACCAACGATCAGGTGCGCGAACACGTGAAGACCAACACCAACGTGAAGAAGCCGCCGCCCGCAAAGGGCAACGGCAACAAAGGGAACGGGAACAAGAATCCAGGCAAGGATCCAAAGCCCAAGCCGGAACCGAAACCCGAACCCAAGCCGCGCGTCACGATTCTCGTGGTCGTCGGCAAGCACGTGCCCTTCGCTCCCAACGCGGAGTGCAAGAACGGCGGCTACTATTTGCCGATTGGCTTCGATGCCAACGGAAATAAGAAGCTCGATCCGGAAGAGGTCAAGGACAAGCTCCCGGCCTGCAAAGGCGACAAAGGAGACAAGGGTGATCCCGGCAAGGCCGGCGCTCCCATCCTCTTGAAGTCTGAACGCTTCCTCCTTGATCCCACTTGCTCTGCTGGTGGAACCCGCGCCATTCAATGGACGGATTTCAACAACAACGGCGTGCAGGACAAGGGTGAGCCGGTCAACATCAGTGTGACGTGCGACGGCAGGCCCGGCAGCGCCGGACGCCCTGGCTCGAACGGAGACACGCGTGTCCAATTCGGTCTCGGACTGCGAACGAGCGGCATCTGGTCGAGAAATCGGCCGCCTGGGCTCAGCGTTGCACCGGAAGGTCAGCTCGAGCTTTGGCTCGCGCCGACAGCGGAGTTCGTACTCGGCGTGGCTTGGGCACCGGACGGCGACCGTAACATGGTCGTCACCGGACAGCTTCGATACCGCGCGCTCAATAAGCGTCTCGGCTTCGGTCTCGGCGTCCAGTACCAAGCGTGGAACCTCGAGGGCAACAAAGCTCTCTGGCAAAGCGTGATGGGGCTGGGTTCCGTGCAGGTCGTACTGCTCGACCGCAAGCGCGTCGATGTCAGTCTCGATGCCGGTCTCCTGATCGGTCTCGACGGCTACGACACCGCCGCGCAGTTCGCGATCGGCGCGACCGGCGGCCTGAACGCATCCCTGAAGTTCTGAATTCATGGGGCCGTGACCTCTCAATCTTCCTTTCCGGGAGGATGTGGTCACGGCCGCTTTCTCCCAACATCGTCAAGATTTCAAGGAGAACGCCATGAAGAAGATCGCTACGTACCTCTGTCTCGCTTTCCTGCTCGCCATCGTCGGTTGCGCTTCGCGCGAAGACGGCGGCGACGACGGTACCGATGCCATGAACGACGTCGACGCCGATACGAACGGCGACGAAGTTCCTGGTCCCGAAACTGCCGCCTGGCCCTGCCGCGGCGGCACTGCCGGAGGCGTCGAATACTTCGAATGCAATCCGAACTTCATCGAGGCTGCGGCCCCTGGTGAGAACCGTTATTGGGTCGGCGAATGCCCGTCGGAGGCGGTGTCTGGATACTGGAGCGGCGCGAAGGAGACCCCCATCCTGAACGCCAACGGCTGGTATCGCACGACCATCGACGGCGCTTCTGCGGATTGTGAGCTCACGATCTCGCAGTGTCCCGATAAGACGAACCCGCATTGCTGGATGCAAGTCGGTACCAATACGATCACCGACGATTCGCTCGCCGGTCCGTATCGCTGGTGCGGTGGTTCTGACGGCTCTTGTGCCATGCGGCTCAAGCGCAACACGGGTCATACGCCCACCCCGCTCGGCAACTAGTCCATCCGCACGCTCTGTACCGGCCTCGATCTCACGATCGGGGCCACTTTTTTTATCCGTGCATACATTGACAAAACCGCTTATTTGTGCTATTCTGTCCGGTCGGCCATCGTTGCGCACAATGCTGTGCGCCGTGAGGAATGGTCGAAAAAACTGTCGTCGGAGGAAACATCCATGTTCCAGAAGCTCATTCATAAAGTGCTCCTCATTTTGCTCACGGTGTACTTCGGCTTCTTGCTTGCGGCCTGCGATTACAATCCGCCTGCCGCCAGCGCCGATCTCGTCGATGGTACCATCGGTGCGGATAGCGCGACGGACAGCAACGTTGCAATCGACGTCATGCCTGACGCGTCTCCGGACGCCCTGGTCTGCGCGGGCGATCAAGTCGCAACGCCCGACGGCTGCCAGCCCTTGCCGCGCATGCAATGCTCGAACATCTTCACAGATGCGAACGGCAATCACATGCGTCGGTTGGACTTCACCGGCTGGATCACGTACGGCCTGCTCGACTTCGTCGTGCCGTCCGGTGTGACGCAAGATGTTGACGCGACGCCGACCTCCATTGCCTACGGCAGTGACTTCGATTCATCGAGCGTCATGTCGTCGTGCAGCGGATCCAATCGTTGGGTCATTCCATACCCGGCCGGTTGCACCTCGAAGCCGCTCGCCGCCTGGATGGGGGAGCCCGGCACCGCCAACTCGCTCGTCTTCGCCGAAGGCGTCGAGAACTTCAACGTCGCCGTGATCTACAGCGACGGCACGTATCGTTGGGCTGACATCAAGCTCGATGACGGAGATCCCGACGGCTTCGTCGTCGCAGGATTCGGAGGCGGCTTTAACTGCCATATCGTCCATCCGGGCGGCATCGGCGGCTTCATCCAGATCGCCCCGTAAGAGTCTCGTTCGTCTCAAGGCGGTAGCATTGCCCACACGGCAGTCTACCGCCTCTTCTTTTTGAAAAAATAAGCCTATTTGTATGTCGAAAAGGCTTGACAAAGTAGGGGATTTATGCTAATCTACGTTCAATCTGCCCGAGGCGTGTCTGCCTCGGTAGAAGGTCATTTCATCAAGCTTTTGAACCACCGGCCATAGGCCAGAGGAGATTCTCGTGAAGGACATCGTTCGCTTTCTGCTTTGTAGCATCATTCTGACAACCTCGGCCTGTGCCATCCGCCCCGACGGCGGAAATAACGGGACGCCTTCGCCGGATCCCGGCGATGACGACGATCCCGGACCGCGACCGGACGCCGGCACGCCGCCGACGAATCCGCCTCCTGACGCGCCGCCCGCGAATCCGACCGGCAACGGGAAGATCGCGTGCGTCGAATCGGGATCGCAGACGAACGTCACGATCTCGAACGGGATTCTCGCGCATCTGACCAGCACGCTCTCCGGTACGCCGGGATCGGGTTGGACCGTCGTCTTCGACTACGGAGGCACGGAGTCGAAACAGTGGCAATCGGACGCGGCGAGCTACACGCTCACCATGCCGAACACGGTTTCGCACTTTACCTTCGTGTTGAAGGATCCGAACGGCACCAAGTACTGGTTCGATCTGAACGAGTACGACGTGACCGGCACGTGTTCGCACGCGACCAACGCGGGCGACATCACGCATTCGACTTCAGGAACGACGCCCGGCAACGGGACCGTCACCTGCTCCGAATCGGGATCGCAGACCACCGTCTCGATCTCGCCCGGAGTTCTCTCGCACCTGTTCGACTCGGTTTCGCCGAACTCGAACTGGACGATTGAATGCGGCTACGGCTGCACGGGTTCCGCATCCTGGCAGGGCGACGGCGCCGCGCACACGTTCACGGCATCGAGCGGGTTCTCAAACTTCTCGCTCGTGCTCCGCGAACCGGGCGCCGGCAACAAGCATTGGTTCGACGTGAGCGAATACGCCGCGTCGGGCACGTGCTCGAAAGGAACAAACGAGTTCCTGCATACGCCCGGAAGCGGCACGTCCGACCCCGGCAACGGGACGATCTCGTGCGCGAACGTATTGAGCGGCCAGTACGTCGATGTGACGTTCTCGAGCGTGGCCTCGCACTTGAAAAAGAGCGACGGCTCCGGTCTCGATGCCGACGGCACGGTCTTTCCGGATTCCTCGTACTCGTTGCGATGGGGTTCGGACCAATCAGGCTGGGGCATCGTCAATCCCTATGATTCCAGCAAGGATCAGGAAGGATGGTTCGACGGCCCGATCCTGCTTCGTTTGCCGGGCGGTACCGTGACGTTCAACGCGGCGCTGTACAACCCGAATAACGGCGGAGTCTACTGGCTGGACCTGGACGAGTTCAACGTCACTGGCGACTGCTCGCATCCGCAAGGAGCGGGCGGCATCACGCACGGGGCGTCGGGCACGACCGGGAACGGCAGCCTCTCCTGCACGGAATCGGGTTCGCAGACGAACGTCACGATCTCAAACGGGATCCTGTCGCACCTCGTCGGCGTCTCCGGCGTCTCGTCGCCCTTCGCGCTTCAATTCGCGTTCGGCGGCGTCGGCAGTCTGTCATGGAACGGCGACGCCGCGGCCTACACGTTCTCGATGTCGAACACGATCAGCAACTTCAACTTTGACGTGCGGGATACGAACGGGAACCTCTTCCGGCTTGATGTAAACGAGTTCACTGTCTCGGGCACCTGCTCGAAGACGTCGGGCGCGTTTACGCATTCGGCGTCATCAACGACCAACGTCGGCACCATCAAGTGCCGGCTCTGGGACGTCGGCGGCATCGTGAAGCGGGAAGTATCGATCATTCCGAACGGCAACGGCATTCTTGCCGGAACCTTCCAGGACGGATCGCCACTTCCTTCGCCGGAAGCCATCAGGCTCGATGTCGATCTGCAACAGCAGACGTGGGTCGGCAATACAGCGACCTACTTCTTCTATCCGAGCTTGTCGATCAACAACTTCAACTTCTTCGTCGCTGACAATAACGACGTGGCGGGAGGAAGCGACACGCTCTCGGGCGGCGACTACTTCAATCTCGCCTCCTGGTCGGTCATCAACGAAACGACGATCCATGGGACAAGCAATTGCCACGTGGTCGGCGGCGGGATCAACATCAACTAGTCTTAGACCTCTCAAAGGGGCGATTCGCAAGCAATTGCGGGTCGCCCTCTTCTTTTTTTTCTGCTAAACTGAAAGGGTTATGTCGCTTGTCGACACGCTGAAAGCCAAGCTGCGCGCGCTGTTCGAAATACCCGACGTGCCTTGGCAGCGTCTGATGAAGTTTTTCGTCGTCTTGGCGACCGCCCTGTGCGTCTTCGTGGTTTTCGTTTCGCCTTGGAAGGTGCTGGCGTTTTTCCTGGGCACCACACTGATCGTCGCGACGTACGCGCGTCCGACGTGGATGCTGGCGTTTCTCATGATCTTCATCCCGATCGAGCCGTTCTTCCTGAAATTCGTGCCGGACGAGCTCTACATCTATGCCAAGTATTTTTCGGAAGTCCTGATCTACCTGCTACTCGCTTCGGCGCTTCTCAAGCGCTTGTTGGCGGGGGAGCATCGTCGCCCGACGCAGCTGGACTTGCCGTTTGCGCTGTTGTTTCTCGTGGCGGTCGCCTCGGCTGTTTCGAACTTCATCGATCCCGGCACTGCGGTGCTCGGCATCCGCCAGATCATCCGCTTCATGCTCCTGTTCTTCGCCGTCGCCGCACTCGCGCCGGACCGCGCCTTCCTGCGTAAGCTCGTCGTGTTAATGCTCGGTCTCGTGCTCTTCGAGAGCCTGCTCGGCATCCTCCAGGCCGCCACATTCGGCGCGCTCGATCCGTTCCTTCTTCCGAGCGAGCGCCGTTTCTACGACTCGATTGCGCTGACGGGCAGTACCGAGCAGTTCTGGGCGCCGGGACAACGCGTCTTCGCCACGCTCGGCCGCTATGATCAGCTCGGCACGTTCCTGTGCTTCTTCATGTTGCTGCTCTCCGGCTGGATCTACGAAATTTCCAAAGGCCGATGGCATCGCTATTTCTTCACGCTCTTCACGATTTCGGGCATTGCGTTGGCGCTGACGTATTCGCGCGCCTCCTGGTTCGGTTTTCTGCTCGGTTTCCTGTATCTCGCCGTTTGGATCAAAAGGGACAAAAAAATTCTGGCGGTTTTTTTGGCGACCGTGGCGCTCATTGCCAGCTATACATTCTATACGGGCGTCGTTGTGCGCGCGCTGACGGACCTTCCCGACCAGACGATTTTCGCGCGTTTGCTTGAGGCCTTTTCGTATGAGCGCTGGCGCGGCGAATATTACGGGTATGGCCGCGTCTATTGGATGCTCAACACGCCTCTCAAAGTCGTGCCGGCGGCGCCGATCTTCGGCCACGGGCCGGGTTCCTACGGCGGCGGAGCGGCGGCCGTACTCGGCACGACGAAAACCTACGACCAACTCGGACTGCCCTTCGGCGTCTACGGCACGGAAGGCTACATCGACAACAACTGGTTCTCGCTCTGGGGCGAGATCGGCACACTCGGCCTCGCGCTGTACATCTGGATGTTCGTCCTGCTCTTCCGCGCGGCCAGGACGGTCCATCGCGGTTCGCAGGATCCGTTCGTGCGCGGCCTGGCGCTCGGCTTCATGGGCGCGACCCTTGCCTTCGCGTTCCAAGCTTTCCTCGGCACCTATCTCGAAGTGCGCACGATCAGCCTGTACTTCTGGACGTTCGGCGCGCTGATCGTTGTGCTGGGACAGAAAGAAAAATTGCTTTAAGACCATGCGCGTCCTGCAAGCGAACAAATTCCACTATCTGAAAGGCGGCGCAGAACGCTATGTCTTCGAGCTTTCAAAACTTCTGACCAGAAACGGCGACGCCGTCGTGCCGTTCGCGATGCGCTCGAAAAAAAACACGCTGTCGCACTACGACCGTTTTTTCGTTTCGGAAGTGCAGACCGACCGCGTGCGTTTCGACCGCGAAGGTTTGCGCACGGCCGGACGCATGCTCTGGTCGTTCGAAGCCGCCAAGAAATTTTCGGCGCTCTGCGCCGCGTTCCCAGCCGACCTTCTGCACGTTCATAACATCTATCATCAGATCTCGCCGTCGATTCTGGCCGTCGCCGAACAGCGCAGGATTCCCGCGGTCATGACGGTGCATGATTACCACCTCATCTCGCCGAACTACGGCATGTTCTCGCACGGAGAGATTGTCGAGCCTTCGGTGCGCCATCCGTATTGGGACACCTTTCAGAGAAAATTGATCGACGGTTCGACGGTCAAAAGCGCCTTGAGCGCCTTCGAAGGGTGGATGCACCGCGTGCTCGACGCCTACGGACACATCTCCACCTTCATCGCGCCCAGCCACTTCGTGCAGGAGAAGCTCCTCGCCTACGGCATACCGCAAGGCAAGATCGAAATCGTGCCGCATTTCATTGATCTCGAAGGCCGCGTGCCGCGCTATGAATCGGAAGCGCGCGTCGTATTCGTTGGACGCCTCTCACAGGAAAAAGGCGTTGATGTGCTCTTGCGTGCCATGAAAGACGTGAAGGATCTGGACTGCGCGATTATCGGCGACGGACCGGAAAAAGAACGCCTGATGGCCCTGGCGAAAGATTTGGGCTTGGAGAACGTCGAATTCCTCGGGGCACTTTTCGGCGACGATCTTGATCGCGAACTCGCGCGCGCCAAAGCCGTCGTAATCCCTTCGCAATCCTACGAAACGTTCGGTCTGACCGCGCTTGAAGCCTACGCCTGGGGCAAGCCGGTGATCGCTTCGCGCATCGGCGCGTTGCCGGAAGTCGTGAGGGAAGGGGAGACCGGATTCCTGTTCGATCCGAAAGAACCGAAAGAGCTCGCTGAAAAACTCAATCGGCTTCCCGGCAGCTTCGCGCGCGTCGACGCCATGGGACGTGCCGGCCGCCACCTGGCGGAAACGGAATACAATCCGGGGCTGCATCTTGGAAAGATCCACCGTATCTATAAGGAAGCTTTGGAAAAATAAAGTGTATGACTCAAACCACCAACACGTTCGGTTGGATCGAAATCGCCGTGACCGATATGGAACGCGCGACGAAATTCTACGAAGAGGTCTTCGGCATGAAGTTGCAACCGATGAAGATGGGGCCGCTCGAGATGGCCCTGTGGCCGATGTTGCCCGAAGCCAAGGGCGCGTCCGGCGCACTCGTAAAACACGCGGAGTGGTATAAGCCGACGACGGACGGCACGCTCGTCTATTTCACCGCGCAGTCCGGCGATCTCAAGAACGAACTCGGCCGTGTCGAAGCCGCCGGCGGCAGGATCATGGTGCCGATCAAGCAGATCGGGGAATTCGGCTGGATGGCCTGCTGCACGGACACCGAAGGCAACCGCTTCGCGATCCATTCGCGAGAGCACGCGGAATAAAAGAAAAACCCGGTCGTGAGGTCGGGTTTTTGCTTGCGCGGGGACGCGGACTCCATTAGGATACGCCTGTTCAACAACCGCACCTTGAAAGGACCGCATCATGGATATGAATGCTTTCACAGAGAAGATCGCTGCGTTCGCGCAGCTTCTCCAGCCTCTTTGTGATCTCGACACGACGGCCGATCGCGAAGGATGGACGCGCGAGAACCCGCTCTGGGGTCACTGCGCCGTCGCTTCGCTCGCGGCGCAGGATCGCTTCGGCGGCACGCTGATGCGCGCCTCGCTCGAGAAGTTTCCGAAGTTCGCGCATATGCGCTCGCACTATTGGAACCGCTTCCCGCACAGCGGCCAACACGACTTCACGCGCCCGCAATTCGGCGCCGATGCGCCGGAGGGCATGGAGGCGGAGGAGCGCACGCGCGCCTACGTCCTCTCGCATGCCGCCACGATGGAGCGCTACAAGCTGCTGTCGTGGCGCCTCGCCGAAGTCGAGAACCGCGGCAACGCCCTCTTCGAGAACGGCATTTATCACCAATGCTACATGGCCGCGATGGGCTCGCCCTGCCAGAAGATGCGCTTCGGCTGCGTGCTGACGCACGCCGGCGAGGTGGTCGCCGCGACCTGCAACGGCACGATCGACCCGCTCAAGCATCTGTGCGAACCGAAGTGCATCCGCTTCAACATCACGTCGCGCACCGAATCGATGATCGGCGCGTGCGGCCATGCCGAAGAGTTCGCCATCAAGACCGCGATGGACAAGGGTGTCCCCTTGAGCGAATGCGATCTCTACATCGCAGGCGTCCAGATGAACGGCTCGCCTTGGCTCAAGACGCAAGCCGAGCACACCTGCTTGCGATGCGCTGTCCAAATGCACAACGCCCGCATTCGGCGCGTCTTCGTTCCTGTCGGGAAGAAGTGGGAGTCCCTCACGACCGCACAAGCTCTCACGCAAGCCGCCGCCTACGCCACCGGTCAGAAATCCGTCTGAACCCTCGAGCCCCGCTCGAGGTTTTTTCATACACAAAATCCCCACCATGCAGCGGTGGGGATTTCGTTAATGTGCGCCTGCCAGTCGGAAGGCGCCCTTGCGGACGGTCTTCTTCGTGGCCTTTGACGCCAGCGTGGTATACACCAGGGATGTTTCTTTGGCAATCTTCTCCCAATTGAAGTACGAACCTACGTGCTTTTTCGCTTCCCGGCCCATTTCGGCACAGGCGCGCGGATGGGTCATCAGCCAATAGAGCTGGAGCATCAGATCGCGTTGGTCGTTGAGGCGGAAGGTATAGCCGCGACCTTCAATGATTTCCAGGTGTTCCGGAATGTCGGAGGTCAGGACGGCTTTGCCGTGCGCCATCTTTTCAAGGACGGAGATCGGCAGGCCTTCGGAAGCGGAAGGGTGCACCGCGAACGCCGCGTTGGCGATCAGCGCGTGCAGCTCGGCTCCGTAGCGCGCGCCGGCGAGGACGATGTCCTTCGCTTCGGCGGCCTTGGCGCGGACTTCCCAGACGTAGGGATCGATCGCGTCGCCGTCGCCGATGATCACGAGCTTCATGCCCATGACGCGGAGATCGGACGAAGCGGCCTTGAGGCGCTTCCAGGCGTCGACAAGTTTGTCGGCGTTCTTGGAACGGATCAGGCGCGAGACCATCACGACATAGCGTCCTTTGCCGAGATTCAATTTCTCCAGGATCGCGTTGTCTTTGGTTGTCGGCTTCGAAACCTTCACGCCGTTGGGGATGTAGGCGGCCGTGCGGTCGTAGACTTCGCGGCAATAGTGCGCGAGCGACTTCGAGACGACGATCGTCTTGTGGGCGAAGTGCGTGGCGGCCCATTCGCCGAACTTCAGCACGGTGCGGGCGAAGACGCCCCACTTCTGGACGCGGCGGTCGAGGCAGTGGAAGGTCACGATGACCTTGGCCGACGGGCGGAAGACGCGCGGCATCCAGGAGAGCAGCGCCGGACCGACGCCGTGATAATGATAGATGTCGAATTTTTCCTTCATCGCGTGCATCGTCGAAGCGAACGTATGCGTGATCGCATCGAGGTGCTTGGTCTTGATCGACGCAAGCGGAACCAGCCGCACACCGTTGTACGACGTCTTGCGGGAACCCGTGTACCACGGGCGCGTATAGACCGACACTTTAAAACCACGCTTCGCGAGACGCGGAGCGAGTTCTTCAACGTGCCGTTCAATGCCGCCGGCGCGGGCCGGAATGCCTTTCGATCCAATGATAGCGATTTTCATAACCGAGGACTCTACCAGAAATAGGCGGTTTTGTCAAGCCGGTAACGCAACCAAAAACCGGCCCCAGAGAGGCCGGTTTTAAGGCTAATATGAGCTTTATGGCTTGACCACTGTACGTCCTGCCACGGCAGGATCGCCCGGCAATTGGGTGGTCAGACCAGCCTGGCTGGAAGTCAGGGCTTCGCCAGTCCAGGCGTCTTCGCCCATGTAGGAGGCTTCGGCCAGTAAAAACGGGGCCGTACCGACGTGTGCGGAATCGGGCGTCAGCGAAACCTCGAAGGAGGCGCTGGGCGCTTCGGAAAGGAGCCCCGCGTGCGCGCTGGTCGTGCCGATGTGCCACACAAGACGGTCGCCTTCGAGCGACAAATCTTGTCCGGCCGTAACGGTGGAGCGTCCGGTCCAGGCTACGCCGCCCGGCAAGCGGAACGTCGCGACGCCGCCCGAGGTTTCCGCGCCGCCCGTTTCCAGGCTGGCGAAGATCCAATAGCGCGTGGTTTTGCCGACGCGCGGCGGCAGCGGTCCGCGACCAAGCTGATCACCGTCGCTTGTGTAATACCGCGCAACGGCACGCAACTTTGCGGTGCCGGCGATCTTCGTTTCGACGGCGGTGCCGGCGATCTGCGCGTCCGTGATTTTGGGATCGTCAATCGAGAACGTGGCTTGCGGCACGGCGCGGAACATCGGATTCACGACATAGCGCGAAACCGCGTCCTTCACGCGCACGAATGCTTTGCGTTCACCTGCTTCACCGGCGGCAAGCGCATCGATGCGCGCGGACGTTTCCCAGCGCACGGCGCCGAGCGTATTCGCGTCAGGAGCGATCGCAAGCGTCATGTTTTTGACGGTCTGCTTTCCTTCGTTGCGATAGCGAACCGTGACGGCAACTTCCTGGCCAGGGCGCACGAAGGACGTCGCGCCGTCGGGGAAGACAGCTTCCACGTTTACGTCGACGGAAGCCATGCGCACGTCGGTCGTCGCTTCGGAGAGCGCGAACGCATGACCGTTCAAGACGCCGTTCAACGCTGCCGAGAAATGGAGAAGATCTGAAATGCCGGTAAAGCGACCGGAAAATTTCACGACGATTTCTTCGCCTGCGTCCAATCGTCCGAGCGCGATCGCCCCGCGATACACCGGCGGCGTCGCGTTTTGGAGGCGGAAATCCTTCGGCCACGTCGGCACGATGGTTGCGGTCTCAAAGGAGAAAGCGGAACCGTTTTTCACGCGGATCGCGAAGGTGGCGGTTTGGCCGGGCACGACAGCATCCGGCGCTTCGATGCGCGTCACGATGGTGTTTTCCTGCCAATGCAGCACGCCCTTCGTCAACTTCTCGTCGGATGTTCCGGCATCGTTGGTGGCCGTGAAATGCACGTACACGTCTGCTTCGCGTGCCGGTCCGAGGAGCGTGCCGCGGAAGCGGTATTCGTTCGAAATATGCGCCGGCATGTCGCCGATCGCGATCCTGCCTTCCTCCGCGTCGAAACGCGGCGGCATCTCTGCGGGCACGAACGCGTCCGGAAGATGCACGGCGAGTTTCGCGCCGTGAAGATCGGTAACGCCTCCGTTTATGATGCGGACGGTAAAGGTGGTTTCCTTGCCGGCCGTGATCGTCTGCTCCGTCAGAAGCGACATTTTGAAATCATCGCGGAGCGGATGATAGAACCAGCGGAAGAACAATCCGAGGCCCAACATGAAGAGCGCGATCGACACGAGAACCACGTCGAGCAAGAACACCAAATGCGCGCGCTCTTGATAGCGTGTCTTGTAGTGCCTGTGGTAGTGGTTCTTGGCGTGGCCGTGGACTTTATGGAGGATGCGCATACGTTTAGAAAAGAGGGCGGCCAGTGAATGCGAGCGTGAAGACGTCATTCGTCATGGCGAGGATCTCGTGCTTTCCGTCTCCGTCCACGTCACCGACGGAAATGCGCGCGCCGCCGTTCTTCTTGCTGTCGAAGGCGAAGAATTGGTTTTTCACTTGGGCGAAGCGATTCCAGACCCGCACATGCGGTCCTCCGCCGAAGCCCGGTCCGGTCACGATTTCCTGACTTCCGTCGCCGTCCACGTCGCCCATGGCCACGTAGACGCCGCCCGTGAACCGCTGATCATAGGCGAAAAACTGCGTTTTGACCAGTTGGTCGAGGCCGAAGACGCGCACGTGCGGTCCGCCGCCCGCGCCCGCTCCGACCGCCAGGTCCGGCGAGCCGTCGTTGTCGACATCGCCGACCGCCACGTTGACGCCGCCGCGGAAACGCGCGTCATACGCGAAGAACGCGTCGGTGGCCGGTTCGAGATTTTCGTTGTACACGCGCACATAGGGTGCGCCGCCGGCGGCCGCGCCGACCGCGAGATACGAACGCCCGCCCGCCTTGCCGAAACCGAGCGTGAGATTTTTGTTCCAACTTTCGCCGAATGGAAATACGCTGCGTATGAGGCGCCCCTGCTCGTCGTAGGATTCAAGGCGGTTTCCGCGCGCCACGACCGTCAGCTTCGCTCCTGAAGCGGTATGGTAATCGATGAGATCGAGGCCGCCTTTTTGTTTTTCGTTGTAGGCAAAGAAACCGTTGCGGTGGACCGCGCCGGTGTTGGTCAGCACGCGCATGAACGC
>CAYFZV010000009.1:0-18449 GCA_964347735.1 uncultured Gammaproteobacteria bacterium | reverse complement strand
GCACCACGGGATCTCCCGCCTGCGCGATTACTAGGACTTATCCCCAAAACGTCCGGCCAAAAGCCGGGCGTTTTGGTATTGTGGGAAGGATCTTCACAAGGAGAAGTTCATGTCCGAACCACGTATGCGTTGGTCGCGGCTGTATTCGATCGGCGGCACGGTGGGGCTCATGTGGCTTTGGCTCATGATTCTCGTCATCGGCGGCTACTTGTTCAGTAACAGCTTCGGCAATCAGATCCTCGCGCACCCGCTCCTGGGCATCACGCCGAACGTACTGATGCGCGAGACGGGAATGGATATCGCGCACCTGACAGCACAAAGCCTGGGCGGCGCACTGTTCGCGGCGTGCATCGTCGCGCCGTTCCTGGAAGAGGCCGTCTTTCGCTGGTTCTTCGTGATGCGGGCGGGTCGCAACGCGGAGGGACGACCGATCGACTGGTCGTGGCTCATCGTTTTCTCCGGCGTCGCATTCGGCTTCCTGCACACATTCAACTACTCCGGCGTCTTCCTGCAGGGCGTGATCGGTTTCATGCTCGCGCTGCTCTGGTACCGGAATCATCCGGGTTCCAAAACCTCGTACTTCTCGTGCGTCGCGGCACACGCCGCCTACAACTTCTCGGTCATCGGCTGCACTATCATGTTCAATCAGTGGTTGCAGCGGATGATGGGCGGTTGAGCGAAAACAAAACGTCCCGACGTGATCGGGACGTTTTTTCTTTGATGCTACGAGGTGTAGCCGACAGGCTTCTCGCCGTTCTGGAGCGGCGTACCGATCGTGTAATCGGTGAACAGGCTGACGTCGACGTCGCGCACGCGCTTGGCCCAAGCGGAACCGTAGAGCGCCGTGGCTTGAGCTTCGGTCTGGATCCAACGCAAGCCGCCGTTCGGTTCGACGGCGTAGGTTTTCGGATCGCTTTGGATCTTGATCAGATACACGCCTTCTTTCATTTTGACGTTGCCGCCCAGCGCAATCGTGCCGAGTTGGGTGTCCGGCACGCGGATGACTTTGGAGAAGTCGTCGCCGTACCAGGAGCGGTACGTATCGAGATTCGGGAAGGCGTAGCGCTTGCCGCCTTTGTACCAATAGACAGCCGCAGCGCTTCCTTTGATCAGGTCGTTTTCGCGCAGAAAGACGAAGTACCAGTCTTTTGAAACGGCGGCGTTGCCGCTCGCGTCGATCGACGTGATGCGGGCCTGGTGCATCTGGCCGGGTACGAGACCCGACAGGATGACGCTGTGGGAAGTCGAGAGTGACGCGTCGCCCGCCATGCTGCCGTAGTTCAGATACAGGCCGTAACTGACGGTGGCCGTCGACGGCTCGTCAGTGGTCCATGAAAGGCGCGCGGTACCGGCGGCCATGTCGAAGGCATCGAAGACAGCCGAGCCGACGATGCCGGGAGCGGTTACATCGTTGGTGTCTGGCGCGGCAGGGGGCGCAAATTCGGGGATCTGAACGGTCATGCCGGAACCCGTTTGCAGTGTCAGTGGGCTGGTCGTCGAGACGTTCACGAGAGAGTTACTCGCATCCAAGCCTTCAGCTTTGAGTTGGAGGGCGCCCGGGAGATTCGGCGGATACCAGACGTATGTATGTTGCGAAGCGGGGAGCGTCACGATGGCGTTCCACGTAGCGCCGGCGTCCTTCGAGTACGAAAAACGCGTGGTGACGATCGTTGGCATGTTGGAATACCACGCGAGCACGTTCGCGTCGCCGGAAGAGAGCGTCGATCCTGCGACCGGCGAGGTCATCGCGAAAATGCTGTCGATGCTGGGGTTCGGCGAATTGTCGTTCGAGGCTTGGAAGGTGAAGGGGTTCGGATACGCGTCAGTCACGAGCGCGTTGCCGGCGAGATCCGCGGCCGCGATGCCGAACGTTTCGTTGGCGTTGCGTGGATAGGCGTCGTGTTGGACCATGACCGTGCGACCGTCGCCGATCGAAGTGAGGAACCATCCTCCCGGATTTACGGAAGACGACGGCACGAGACTGTCGGCGCGCACCGGCTCACTAAAGGTCAGCGTGAGAGGATCCGTGCGCAGATAGTCGATGGCGCCCGGAACCGGCGTAGACGATACGAGAATCGGCGGCGCTTGATCGAGCTCCGTATTGCCCGCGCCCTCGTCGCCCGAAGCGATGGCGGCGAGTTCGGACGTGCCGTCGCTGATGCCGATCGCGTTGCCGACGCGCTGGTAGGAAACTTCGAATGCGCTGGCGGCGGTGTCGATCGGCAGGTTCGCGTCCGTCTCATCCAGGACGACTTGCAGGACGTCCAGATTGCTCGAAGACGCCATGAATGCCCCCTTGATCTTGAGCGGTGTTCCGTTATAGGCGACGTTCAAGCCGGACCATCCACGCACCGTCCAGGCGCTGTTGGAAGGATTTGCGAACGTGATCACGGCCAGGTCGATCTTGCCGTTGCGATTAAGATCGCGCAGGCCGATCGAGGCGACGTCGCCCGTAGCGGCGAAAGTCGGGAGGGCGGTCAAAAGACTCAGCGTAGCGGCGGCGAGCAAGAGGCGAGGATGGTGCATAAAAGGCAATGGATTTTGCTTGATTTTATCACATCCCGACAGGACTTGAAATATTTAAGGCTGGTGCTATAGTATTCCCGTTCCGCGCGTCTTCCGAGGTAGCTCAGCGGTAGAGCAGTGGACTGTTAATCCATTGGTCCTGGGTTCGAATCCCAGCCTCGGAGCCATGAGCAAGCGCGTGGGTCGCCCCACACGCTTGGTCAAAGACCCATCACGAAAGTGGTGGGTTTTTGTATCAATAAAGATGGGTCATTTAATGGCTATAAGGGTATGTGGAGAACGTTATTCAACGAGGTGCGGGAGCGGAACTAATCTTGAAGAGTCTCCTAGAAGACCTGTAAGATTTCATCGTTTGCTCCGTCTTGAAGACGGAGTATGGCGTCAACCATAATTTTCGTTTTTCATTTGCTTTGAACGTATGAAGAAAGTAGCAGCACGGCTCGCAATCTCGGCGGTCTTAGTTTTCGGCGGCTTACCGCTCATTGCGGCTGCGGAGAGCGCGAACGTCGCCCCCGGTTCGCTCATCAAAGGGGAAAGCACCTCGGCCGTGTATTACGTGGACGAGGATATGAGCCGCCACGTCTTCCCGAACGGCCGCATCTTCATGAGCTGGTTCGAGAATTTCGACGGCATCGTCGTGCTCACCGACGCCGAGCTCGCCGCGTACCCGCTGGCCGGCAACATTCCGTATAAGCCCGGAAAGGTCATGGTCAAGCTGCAAAGCGACCCGAGGACCTACGCCGTCGACGAGGGCGGCACGCTTCGCTGGGTAAAGTCCGAGGCGGCGGCCCGCGCGCTCTACGGAGCTGATTGGAACCGCAAGATCGAAGACCTCTCCGATGCGTTCTTCGTCGACTACCAGGTGGGCGCAGATGTCGATGACGATGCCGATTTTGAACGGGGACAGGGCTCCCGCATCAGGAGCTTGATCGATACCCTCCGGTCAAAACGCTTGAAGAAACTCTCGTCCCGCGGCGCTTCAGGGGAAGACCTTGAGAATCGCGGCTTCGGCAGGAACAAGGTCGCCGTGTGCCACAAGTCCGGCGCCTCTAACTCGCACACCATCTATATCGCCAGGCCGGCGCTTCCGGCGCACCTCGGTCACGGCGACACCGAAGGCCGCTGCGCTGGCGATGTCGAGGCTGATACGACGGCGCCCACCATCACCTCTTTGTCGATCGGCAGCATCGCTACGACCTCCGCCCGCGTGATCTTCACCGCCAACGAGTCCGTGACCGCCAAAGTGTATTTGAGCACCACCGCAACCGTCGACACGAGCGCTTCCGCGACGCCGAAAGCCGTCTCCGGGACGCTGTCGGCCTCGCATGACATCCTGCTTAGTGGATTGACCATCAGCACGCTCTATCATTACCGCGTCGTCGTGGCCGATGAAGCCGGCAACGCGACGGTTTCTTCGGAAGGCACGTTCACCACGCTTACCCCCGACACCACCGCTCCGACCATTCTTTCGTCTTCGGTCGGCAGTATTACTGCTTCCTCCGCCCACCTGATCTTCACCGCCAATGAGTCCGTGACCGCCAAAGTCTACTCGGCGACCTCGTCGCCGGTCGACGCCAGCGCAACCGCGACGCCCGCGGTCGAAGTGGGGACCGCGGCCGCTTCGCACGACATCCTGTTCAGCGGCCTTGTCGGCGGCACGACCTACTACGTCCGCTTCGTCGCCAAGGACCAGGCCGGGAACGAAACGACCTCTTCAGAGCTCTCGTTTACGACGCTCTAAAGCCTGGCCAGGCGATCTCACGAAACGCACATCGACAAAAAATCCGCTTTAATAAGCGGCTTTTTGTTTAACCCGAGATAGGACTCGAAACATGGTATGCTGTCCGTATGAAGAAGATCAGATTTACGAATTTCGCGATATTCGTTTTATTTTTCGGCATTGCTTTGATTGAGGCTGTGCAAAAAAATAACTGGTTGGAGGCCGGGTTGTTCGCGGCACTCGGTCTGTTGTCGTTGCGGGCTGATACAAAATGACAAATCAAGTCTGACATTGTGAGAGCGAGGGCATGATGCCATCATCTTTCACATAGCGGGGTTTTGGTTCACGGGTGGGTAGTATGGCTGGGGTTTTGTTTTTATGGCCTTGAGCGTATACGATTACAGGGTCCATCTATTTTGAAGCTGCGCAAATGAAAATACACTATGGCGTTGCCGTCATTGCATCGGTACTGATGCTCGGTGCCGGCTGCTCGAACATTCCGCCGACACTGGAAGCCGATACGGTGCCGCGGGCCGTCGCGCCAGCTCCGCCGTCTGCGACCAGGCTTGATTTGAGCGGGAGCGGATTGAAAAGCGTGCCGGCCTACGTGTTTGGCAGGACGGATTTGTCGGAACTCGACGTTTCATCCAATAACCTCACGGGTGCGCTCCAGGCCGAGATTCGCCATTTGAAAAACCTTCAGGTGCTGGACGCAAGCGGGAACGAAATGACCGGCGTGCCGGCAGAGATCGGGCAGCTTTCTGCGTTGCGGGATCTCGATCTTTCGGAAAACAAGCTGACAGGACTTCCGCTCGAATTGGGGAACCTTCAGAACCTCCGGCGCCTTGATCTCCGTGGGAATACGATTTCGAAGCAAGACCTTGATGCGATTCGTGGCAAATTGAAGGGCACGGAGATTCTTGAATAGCAGAACAGAGACATGATCCCGAATCACTCGCCCTGGATACAACAATTGAAACGCACGCGCCCCGTCAAACCGCTCGATCAGGATCTTCGTACCGATGTCGCCATTGTCGGCGGGGGGATCGCCGGTGTGACGACAGCGTTCTTCACGCTTCAGGATGCGCACACGCACGTCGTGCTCGTGGATGCCGACAAGGTTGCACATGGTGCGACTGGCCACAACGCCGGGCAGATCGCCAGCTATTTCGAGCGACCGTTGCACGAGCTTGTCGATCGTTTCGGGCTTGAAGCCGCGATGAATGCCCAGCGTGATATCGAATCCGCCTGGGCGCTGATCGATCAGATTGTCGCAGAGGCCAAGCTGCGCACGCCGCTGTACAGCTTCATCGGCCATGCCGGACTCTCCGACCTCGCACAGCTCATCGGGCACCTGAAGAATAACCGCTGCCGCAAACGCGGCGGACTTCCCACTGAGCGTATCCTGGTGGCGGAAGAATGGGGGGATCGTGCCGGTATTCCGCCGGAATTTGAGGACCTGTTCGAAGTGCTGCCGCACGCCGCGGTGCTTGAAGGGCTCGAGACAAAAAATCCGCAGTACATCGCCTCTCTTTCGTATCGCAAGGGCTGCATGAACAGCGCTTTGTTTGTCGAGGAGATCGTCGGCTATCTGCTCGCCACGTATCCCGACCGCTTTGCGTTGTATGAGGACAGTCGCGTTAAGACGATCCGTCTTTCGGAGCATGCGGCGACGTTGGAAGTGAACGGGCACGCGCTCGTCGCCGGAAAAGCGGTCTTGTGCACCAACGGTTTCGAGAACTTCACGATTATCAACGAAGCCGGTCGTGACATCGAAACGTCATTCCACCATTCGGTGACGGGGCGTGTCGGTTACATGACGGGATATTTTGCCCCACCCGACGGTGAACCGATGGCTATCAGCTATTTTCCGAAGACCAAAGCAAACACACCGGATCCCGTCGGCGAAAGCTATTTTTATCTGACGCGGCGGCCGCACGAGCATGAAAGCGGCAAGTCGCATACGCTGGTGTGTGCGGGAGGTCCGGAAGCCGTGCTGCCCAACGGAGCTGAATATTCGCGCGCGCAGGCGTGCGCCGAAGAACCGAGAATCGCGATCGACGATTTTCTAAGTTCGAATTACGGGAAACATCCCGGCCAGGAACCGGAATACGCGTTCTGTTGGCACGGCCTCATGGGTTATACGCCCGAAGGCGTGCGCTTGATCGGTCCGGAACCACTTAACCCCGTTCTGCTTTATAACCTGGGCTGCAACGGCGTGGGGATTCTGCCGTCCATCTTCGGCGGAAAGCGCGTTTCCCGCTTCCTGAAGGGCGAGGTTCCCGAGGCTTCGATTTTCGATCCGCGCGATCAATCAGCCGACACCGTGCGGAATTAATACTTGATTCATATGACTGGATCTATGCACAACGTCATCACCGATCCTCCGATCACAAGAAAAATGTTTTCCGAAACCGGGGCATGGACCTGGGTTTGGGCGATTGTGCGGATCTATATCGGGTATGCATGGCTCGTTGCGGGCTGGCACAAGGTCACGAGTCCGGAATGGATGAACGGGGGAGCGGCCCTTAAGGGATATTGGGAGAGAGCGGTGCTGGTTCCGGCTCCGCCCGCGAAAGCGGCGATCACCTACGACTGGTTTCGCGAATGTATCCAAGCGCTTCTTTCGGGAGGGCACTACACCTGGTTTGCGAAAGTCATCGCCGTCGGAGAGGCTCTTGTCGGCATCGGGCTCATCCTCGGGGCGTTTGTCGGGATCGCTGCATTTTTCGGGGCGGTCATGAACTTCAATTTCATGTTGGCGGGCAGTGCCTCGACGAACCCCGTGCTTTTCCTTGGTGCCATTTTCCTGATACTGGCTTGGAAGACCGCGGGCTATTGGGGACTCGACCGATGGCTGCTGAAATATCTCGGCACCCCCTGGAGCGTTAGATACGTGTCAGCGGATGTCCCAAAGATAGAACCTGTGAAGAATCGGACAGATGTTTGATTTGTAATAACCCCTCCGACAAAACCGTCGCACCTGTAGGTCCTCATCTGATGCTGTATAGACGAGAATCAGCTTGCTCCTTATACTCCCACCATCATTTCGTAATCTATACCGTATGCAAAAGTTTATCGTCCTCTATTGTATGCCCGTCGCAGGGCTTGAAGACTGGATGAAGATTCCGGCCGAGGAACGCAAAGCGCAAGAAGAAGGTCTCAAGGCGAAATGGGACACCTGGATGGCCACCAACAAGGACATGTTCACGGGTCCGACGGCCGGCGTTGGCAAGACGAAGCGCGTGACCACGCAAGGTGCCGCAGACGCCAAGAACGACGTCATGCTGTACTCGATCGTCCAAGGTGAATCGCACGAGGAGATCGCCAAAGCCTTCGAAGGGCATCCGCATCTTGAGATTCCGGGCGCTTGGATTGACGTCTCGACCGCGAACCAGCTGCCGGGCATGGAGTCGGCGTAGGGCTCGATGCATGCGTCATCCACGACGCGTATGAACATGTTCAAAAAAATCAAGGCTACGAGCGTCGCGAGCTATCTCGACGCCGTGCCTTCCGAGCGGCAAGAGATCATCCGTTTCATGCACGGATTCATCCAGAAGGCCGCGCCGAAGCTCAAGCCGCATTTCGCGTACAACATGCTCGGGTACGGTTCTTTTCCGTATAAGAACCACAAGAACGAGACGGTCATGTGGCCGACGGTCGCGCTCGCCAACCAGAAACAGTACGTCAGCGTCTACATCTGTTCCGTCATCGACGGAAAATACGTGGCGGAAACCCACAAGCAGGAGCTGGGCAAGGTGAGCGTTGGAAAAAGTTGCATCCGGTTCAAGAAGCTGGAAGACGTGAACCTGCCGGTTCTGAAGAAGGTCATTCAGACGGCGGCGAAACGACCCGGATTGGTCGGAGTCGGTAAAACCGAAGTGAAGACGAAAAAATGAATCCAGCAAGAACCCATCACGAGCGTGGTACCACCTCTTTTTTTGCTTGCTTTCGCAGCTTTCAGTACAATTCGGTCATATGAAACGACGCCTCGCCGCTTTCGTGATGTGCGCCTCAATGCTCGTTGTTCCTGTTTCGCTTTTCGCGCAGGCGGATTCAACGACGCCGCCCGCGGAGATGCCGAGTGGCGAGATCGTGGAAACGCCGCCGCCGGAGCCGGTTGCGGCGGAAGCCCCGGCGCCGAGAGCGGAGACCATTTCCCTAGAACCCGTCGCCGCGCCGACGCCGCGCCCTGTCGTGGCTCAAGAGCCTCCTCCGGCCGCAGCGCCGGTTTCGGATCCTGCACCGCAACCGGTCACACTCGAGGATGCGCAGGTGATTTTAGAAACAGTGGCTGATGAAGCGCCGGCAGCCTTGCAACCCTGGTTGTCTGCATTGGCCGGAGCGATCGGTATGCTGATCGCCGTACTGGGTGCGCAGGCGTGGCGCAAGAAATCGAAAGAGAAGCACGTCAAGAAATGCAGGTATTGCGAAGGATCGGGAGAAGAGTCGGTTTCGGAAACGTGTGCCACCTGCGACGGCACGGGCACGACCGAAGAAGAATACGAACCGACTGCGGAATGTCCGCATTGTGAAGGCAGCGGGGAAGAACCCTGTGAGAAATGCGAAGGTGAAGGAAAAAACGAAGAGGCGATCTGCATGGCGTGCGAGGGTTCCGGAAAGAAACGCGACGAAAAAGGCGAACCACTCGCATGCAGCGTCTGCCTCGGGGAAGGTGAAGCCAGCGCAACCCTGACGCGACAGGTGCCGTGCACTGATTGCAAAGGTGTAAAATGATTCCGACCGCCGGAAGTGCTATACTTCCATCACTTATACGTTACGTTTTTTTATGAAGACACACGTCTTAACGTTCGCCGTTTTCTCGTTGCTTCTTGTGGGCGCCGGCTGCGCACCTGCGGCACAGAGTCCGACACCGAGTCCTGCCCCGACCCCGGCTGCGCAAGCACCGGCTCCGCAGCCCGCAGCAGCCGCAGGAACAGTCAGTCAGACCGCCGTCAACATCAGCGGTTTCGTGTATCAACCCAAAACGATCTCGGTCGCCGCAGGCACGACGGTTGTGTGGACCAACTCGGATGCGATGGCACACACCGTGACAGCTGATGACGGTTCGTTCGACAGCGGCACGATGGCCACTGGCGCCACCTTCAGCCACACGTTCACCAAGGCCGGAAGCTTCTCGTACCACTGCGCGCTCCACCCCTCGATGAAGGCAAGCGTGAACGTTCAGTAGACCGTTTTCAGCGAACGCCATGTTTTCCAAGTTGAAGCAAGCCGTCAACATCAAGTACTTCATGGTGGCGTACCTCGGGTTCTTGCTGATCACGGCTTCTTTGGCGCTGCAGCGGCCGATGTTCCTGCTCAAAGGAGCGGTCATCGTCGCGTTGTATTCGCTGTTCGATCTGCTTTGGACGCGCCTGCGTGATCGTGTCTGGTATCTCCCGGTTTCGTCCTGGATCTCGGGCTTGGTGCTCTCGATTGTCGCGATGCCCGCCCCGCCCGTCTTCTTGATGATCGTGTTGCCCTTCCTGGCGGTGGCTTCTAAGCAGTTGTTGCATTTCGGCAAGAATCGCCATATCTTCAACCCGGCGACCTTTGCCGTCACCGCAGTTACGCTGTTCGCGCCGGCGGCGGCCTGGTGGGCGGTCACGTGGAGTACGACGCCGCTCCTGATCGTCGCAGTCGTCGGCCTCTTCATTCTGTGGCGGCAAACCCGATGGCATGTGACGTTCACGTTCTTGGGGGTCTATGCGCTGTTGTCCGCGGTGGTGTTCTTGGGTGGGGGAGCGAAGATCGAATTGCTCCCCGGCGCACTACGCGCACTCCTTCTTCAGGGGAATCTTCTCTTCTTCTCGACTGTGATGCTGATCGAACCGATCACGTCGTCTTTCCCGACGCGCAGCAAACGCATGGTGTACGGCGCGATGGTGGGCGCGCTCGCGGTCCTGGCGACGATCGCGTCGCAGTACGTGACGCTGCCGTTCGTGGATCCGATCCTCGTGGGCCTGCTTTCCGGAAATCTCATCGCCAGCGTGCTCTTCCTAAAAGCGCCGTCGAAACCGATGCCCGCTCCGCTTCAGATGAACTCTTAATTTCTGCTGTATGTCTTCCTTGCCAGAACTTGAACCGGGTGAAGGTACCGTGACCGAAATCGGAGGAGAAGCGATGGCCGTCTATAACGACGGCGGCAAGGTCCGTTGCGCGTCCGCGATCTGCACGCATCTCGGTTGCACGGTGGAATGGAACGGAGACGACAAATCGTTCGACTGCCCGTGCCACGGATCACGCTTCAACAACGACTTCAGCGTCAAGCAAGGACCCGCGAAGCGGCCGCTTGATCCTCGCGAACCGAAATAAAAAAAGAGCCACGCCGGACAAGCGTGGCTCTTTTTTGCATTCAATTCGGCCGTGTCGGACGATAGAGCGCGGATGTTCCATCTTCTTTGCCGAGAACGAGATCTCGCAGGATCATGCCGCTTAACGTCCCGAAGGTCATGCCTGTTCCCGAAAATCCGGTCGCGATCAGGATCTTTTTTTCGGCATCTGCGTAGCCGATGAACGGCAGGCCGTCGTTCGGTTCCAGGATTTCGCCGCGCCATTGCCTGATGACCTCGTGGGCCGTGCCGGCGGGCAAGAGTCCGACGAGGAACTCCTTCAACCGTTCGAAACGGGCTTTCGCGTCCGACGCCTGGCCGACTTTGTAATCCTCGCCGCCCAAAATAATCCGATCATGATCGGCGAAGCGATCGATGCGGAAATAATGGTACGGCTTGGCGGTATCCGAATAGAGACCCTCCGGGATGATGCCTGTAGGAATCTTCGCTTCAATGACGAACGTCAGGTTTGAGGTGGTTCGTGTCGCAATGTGTTCCGGATTGCCCATGGGTTGGTACGTCGCCAGCACGATATGCTTCGCATGGATCTCCCCCGTGGCCGTTTTTACGATTCCCGAATCGTGCGCAACCTCCGTAACCTCGGAGTTTTCGAAAATCAAAGCGCCGTGATCGGCGGCGCGTTTTGCGAGTGCCGTCAGGTATTTGAGCGGATGGAATTTGCCTTGATCCTCCACGCGGAGGTATCCCGGGTTCGGAAAACCGAGCGAAGCGTGTTCCAAGCTCGCCGGAAACCCGAAGCCTTTGGCCAACGATGATTCCACGCCAAGCGCTTCAAGATCGGCCGCATCGGCAGCGAAGATGGAAACGGGGCACACCATAAAGTCACAGTCGATCTTTTCGACAGTGATAATGCGCTCGATCTCCTGGCGGGCGCGGCGGCTCGAAGCCCAGGCCAGCGCGGCGGCTTCCGGGCCGAACGTTTCTTGGAGCGCGTGCAAAGAGGCATCTGTCACCCATGTGATGAAGGCGGTGGTCCATCCCGTGGCGCCTTCTCCGAGCCTGCCTTGATCAAGCAGCGCGACTTTTTTTCCAGCGACCGCCAAGGCGTACGCCGTCGTGACGCCGGCAATGCCGCCGCCGACGATGGCGACATCGACTTCGTGCGTTCCGTTCAGTGTAGGGAAGGTCGGACGCTGGTCATCCGCGAGTTCCCAAGGCGAAGTGGTCATCATATGAGAATCAGTATAGCCGCTCGCAGGGAGGCCTGCTAGGATGGCTTTATGAAAAAATCTGACGTCATGGCGCTCGTATGCGCGGTTGGAATGCTGGCGGCCCCCGTGTTTGCGCGCGCTCAAATGAACGCGAATGCGGACATTGAAGCCAGGGTTCGCACAGCCTTTGTCGATACCCCCGGGATGATCGAGATCGCCAAATGCGAATCCGGTTTTCGGCAATTCGGGCCGGATGGCGCGGTGTTGCGCGGCGGAAACAATCGCGGCTACCTCGGTATTTTTCAGATCGGCGAAGCGTTGCACGCCGCCAGGGGATTGGCAAAAGGTATGGATATTACGACGGTCGAGGGCAATATCGCTTACGCCAAAACGCTCTACGCTGCGAGTGGAGTGAATCCGTGGTTGGACTGCATCAAGCGTCCTCCACCCGCGGTTTCAACGAACGGCACGTTTACGGTCAATTTGCGTCTCGGTATGCGTCATCCCGACGTGCGGAAGCTTCAAGAACGCCTGAATGCATTG
The DNA here is from genome assembly GCA_964347735.1 of uncultured Gammaproteobacteria bacterium. GTDB lineage: Bacteria > Patescibacteriota > Patescibacteriia > SG8-24 > DYFX01 > DYFX01. The sequence continues at coordinate 6,156 of CAYFZV010000009.1, read as the reverse complement.
GGTTTCGCTGTCGCTGCCTCCGGTCCGGGTTCAGCCGGGCAAGAAACCGAGCTGTTCGGCCAGTTGACCCGCGAGGCCGTCCGCCGTTTTCAGTGTGCAAAGCTGCTCATTTGCGAAGGCACTGAAACGACCACGGGCTACGGCCGCGTTGGACCAATGACGCGCGCCGCCCTCAACCCTTGACTTTTTGGGGGAATTGGCGTATACTCGGCACTCATATGTACAACTCTCATCGCGACAACAAATCAGGCGGGTACGGAGCTAAAAAGTTTGGAGGCGGCCAGTCCTGGAATAACAGGGGTACTGACAGCCGTGGGTTCGCGAAGCCGGAGTTGCACAACGCAACCTGTGCAGAATGTGGCAACGCATGCCAGGTGCCGTTCAAGCCGAACGGCCGCAAGCCGATCTATTGCAGCAATTGCTTCAAGAAAGAAGGCAACGGCGGCGAGACGCGTGGTTTCGACCAACGTCCCGACTCTCGCGGATTCAATTCTGGAGACAAGCCTCTCTTTAAGACGACCTGCGACAAGTGCCATAACGACTGCGAAGTTCCGTTCCGCCCGACGGGCGAACGTCCGGTCTACTGCCGCGCTTGCTTCGGCAAGGGCGACGCGCCGGAACGCGGAGATCGTAACGAGCGCAGCGAACGCCGCGCTCCCGAGACCCGCACGGTCGACTACAGCATCGACGAGTTCAAGAAATTGAACGCCAAGCTCGATGCGATCCTGAACGCGCTCAACCACGCCGCGCCTGCCAAGGCCGTCGTGAAGGAAGCTGCAGTGAAGGAAGAGAAGATCGAAGAACCGAAAGCGCCGGCCAAGAAAAAGGCCGTCGCGAAGAAGAAAAAGTAACTTCCAAAAACGGCTGCCGCAAGGCGGCCGTTTTTTGTTGACGCGCATCGAAAGAAATGGTTTCCTCCGAGCGGAGGGCACATGGAACTTTCAACGGCCTTTTCCGATCGACGCGTGTTTTTGCCGGTCGTGCATGTTGAAGACGCTTCGCAAGCGATGCGCAACGTGCAGGTGGCGCGCGACAACGGCGCGCACGGTGTCTTCCTGATCAATCACCGCATAAACGCTTGGGACCTGCTCGGTATCTATCATGGAGTGCGCGCCAAGCATCCGGACTGGTGGATTGGGTTGAACATGCTCGATCTCGAACCGTGGCGAGTGTTCATAGCGGCTAAGCCGAACGTTTCAGGCCTCTGGTTCGACCATTCCGGCATCGATCTGACAGCGCAAGATCCGGTTCGTGAGGCGCGTGAGATGATGAGAGCGCATGACCGCCGGCCATATTTTTGGCGCGGCGTGCATTTCGGAGGCGTGGCCTTTAAGTACCAAGCACAGAGCGGCGATCCGGCGGAGGAAGCTCGCCTGGCGATGCCGTTCATGGACGTAATTACGACGAGCGGCGACCAAACGGGGAAGCCGCCTTCCCTCGATAAGATCCGTGCCATCCGGGCAGCGATCGGCAGCAAACCGCTGGCAATCGCGAGCGGCATCACGCCTGAAAACGTGGATTCCTTCCTGCCATACGTCGATTGCTTCCTGGTCGCGACGGGCATCAGCTTCTCGCATACGGAACTCGATCCTGCCCGCGTGCGCATGCTCGCGGATCTCATCCGCGCCTGGTAACGGGCGCGATTTTTATTTTTTCCCGCCCGGCGGTGCGGCTGGACGCCACTCTGTTTCACGCGTATCATGGCCGCACGCAAGTTTTTCACTTTCTAATTTCACATGCCTTCCATCACTCTCTACGGCGGTCGCTCCGGCTCCTCGTTCCGTCCCCACTGGATGCTCGCCGAACTTGGCCTCTCCTATGAAACGAAAGACGTCGACATGGCTAACGGCGCCCATCGCCAACCTGAATTTTTGGCGATGAATCCGGCCGGACAGATCCCGGTCATGGTCCATGATGGTTTTGTTCTGACCGAATCCGTGGCCATGGTGAATTTCTTGGCCGAAAAATACGACGGATCCTTTTTCGGACCGAACACGCCCGAAGCGCACGCCACGATGATGCGCTGGGAGCTGTTCGTGCTGCTCAATATCGACAAGAATTTCGTGACGCTCGCGATGAAAAAGTGGGGGCAGCCGTCCTCGCCGGAGAATGAAGCGTCCGCCACGCAATCCCTCGCACGTTATCTCGCAGTGCTTGAGGCGCATCTTTCCAAGAGTTCATGGCTCGCCGGCGATGCGTTCACAGTCGCCGACATCGTCGCCCGCTCGTCCTTCAACTACGCCGAGCTCGCGGAGGTGGATCTCTCGACCTACCCCTCGATCACGGCCTGGATGACGCGCTGCGCCGAACGCCCGGCCTACGCCAAGGCGAAACAGGGTTAAACATCGACATGGACGCGCTGAAGATCACGGGGCTGCGTAAAACCTACGAGGGAGGCACGGTCGCGCTGGCGGGGGTCGATCTGACCGTCGCTGAAGGCGATTTCTTCGCGCTCCTGGGTGCGAACGGCGCCGGAAAAACCACACTCATCAATATCGTCGTCGGCCTCGTCACCAAGACGGCTGGCGACGTTGCCGTCTTCGGTATCGACCATGTCACGGATCCCGACGCGGCCAAGGCCCGCGTGGGCGTGGTGCCGCAGGAATTTAATTTCAATATTTTCGAAACCGTACGCGACATCGTCGTGACGCAGGGCGGTTATTACGGCATGACGCGCCGCGATGCCGCTGCGCGCACCGACGCATTGCTGAAGGATCTCGGCTTGTGGGACAAACGCGCGGTGCCTTCGCGCGCGCTTTCGGGCGGCATGAAGCGCCGCTTGATGATCGCCCGCGCGCTCGTGCACGCGCCGAAACTCCTGATCCTCGACGAACCGACGGCCGGCGTCGACGTCGAGCTTCGTCGTGGCATGTGGGAGTATCTGCGAAAGCTGAACGCCGCCGGTACGACGATCTTATTGACGACGCACTATCTCGAAGAAGTCGAACAGCTGTGCCGCAATATGACGATCATCCAGCGCGGCGCGGTGGTGAAAACCGGCTCCGTGCACGGACTCCTGGCGGAATCGCAAGGCCGCCGCTACAAACTGACCCTCTCCGCCGCGCCGAACGAAGCGCAAGTGAAGACGATCGGCGCGGAAGATGCGAAGGACGCGGTTGTGGTCGTTCCCTTGCAGGGAGACGAGACACTCGACGCGCTGTTTGAACGCGTCCGCACGACAGGCCTGCGCGTGCTCGATGCCGCGCACGCGGAAAATCGCGTCGAGGAATTGTATCTTTCGACTCTCTCCAAATAATATGCGGAATCGCATCCCGTTGAACGCGTTCCTTACGATCGTGCGCAAAGAAGCGCACCGCATTTTCCGTATCTGGCCGCAGACGCTGCTTCCGCCGCTTATCACGCAATCGTTGTACTTCCTGATCTTCGGCGCATTCATCGGCTCGCGCGTCGGCTTGGTCGAGGGCGTGCCGTACATGGAGTTCATCATCCCCGGACTCGTCATGATGGCGGTCATTCAGAACAGTTTCGGCAACGTCGTCAGTTCGTTTTTCAGCGCCAAGTTCATGCGCAACATCGAGGAAATCATGGTTTCGCCCACCCCCAACTGGGTCGTGCTGGCGGGCTTCACTGCCGGCGGCATCGTGCGCGGCACCGTGACCGGTTTCCTCGTCTACCTGGTTTCCGCCGTGTTCGCGCGGCCGACCATCGCGCATCCGTGGGCTGTTCTCCTCTTCCTGGTGCTCACGAGCGCCCTGTTTGCGCTGGCGGGTTTCCTGAACGCTATCTTCGCCAAGAAATTCGACGACATCAGCATCTTCTCGACCTTCGTGCTCGTACCGCTCACGTATCTCGGCGGCGTCTTCTATTCGATCCAACAGCTGCCGCCGGTCTGGCAGGCTGTTTCGAAGTTCAATCCGATCCTCTATATGGTGGACGGTTTCCGATACGGTTTCTTCGGCGCTGCGAGCATTCCCGTCTGGCAGAGCGGTTTGCTGCTCGCGGCTGTGACGGCCGCGTTGATCGTCATCAACCTGCATCTTCTGCGCAAGGGCACCGGCATGAAACAATAGGGCTTGCGGGAGCGCACACGTTTCAGGTAGAGCGGCTGTCTCGTTCATAACCGACACGCATGTTGGACACGCTCAAGAGGAATTTCGGCTACGACCGCTTCCGCCCGCTGCAGGAGGACATCATCCGGCACGTCATGGAAGGAAAGGATTGTCTCGCGCTCATGCCCACGGGCGGGGGCAAGTCGTTGTGTTTCCAGATGCCCGCGCTGCTCTCGGGCGGGATGACGATCGTGGTTTCGCCGCTGATCGCGCTCATGAAGGATCAGGTTGACCAGCTGACGACCAACGGCGTTCCGGCGGCGTATCTCAACAGCTCGATTTCCGCGGCCGAGATCGAAGTCGTGAAACGCAAAGCGCAGGAAGGAAAAATCCGTCTGCTGTACCTGGCGCCGGAACGCCTTGCGATGCCGGAGTTCCGCCAATTCCTCTCGACCTTGGACGTGCGTCTTCTGGCGATCGACGAGGCGCACTGCATTTCGGAATGGGGCCACGATTTTCGTCCCGACTATGCCAACTTGAAAATACTGCGCATGGAATTTCCGAACGTGCCGACGATCGCGCTGACGGCGACGGCTACGGAAAACGTCCGTGCCGATATCATCCGCCAACTGCACTTGCGTTCGCCGCGCGTCTTCATCTCCAGTTTCAACCGGCCGAACCTGACGTATTCCGTCGTGCCGAAGAAAAAAGGCTCGGAGGCGCTGTTCAACCTGCTTGAGAAGTATCGCGGCGAAAGCGCGATTTTGTACTGCTTCTCGCGGAAAGACACCGAAGCGCTGGCGAATGATTTGCGGAAAAGGGGATTCAAAGCGGCGGCGTATCACGCCGGACTTTCCGCCGATGTGCGCGCACGGACGCAGGAACGGTTCATTGAGGACGACCTCGATATCGTCGTCGCAACGATCGCGTTCGGTATGGGCATCGACAAACCGGACGTGCGGCTTGTCGCGCATTGCGATCTGCCGAAGTCCGTCGAAGGCTACTATCAGGAAACCGGGCGCGCGGGACGCGACGGTTTGCCGTCGGAGTGCGTCCTGTTCTTCTCGTACGCTGACAAGCGCAAGCAGATGTACTTCATCAACATCATGGAAGCGGGACCGCAACGCGACCAGGCGCGGCAGAAGCTGGACTCGGTCATGCGGTATGGAGAACTTCGGCAATGCCGGCGCAGCTATCTGCTCAGCTATTTCGGCGAACAACGCCCGGCTGTTTCATGCGAAGGTTGCGACGTATGTCTTGGTACGGTCGCGCAGCCCGAAACGGCAAAGTCCGTCACCGCGATGAAAAACTCCCCTGATAACGCCCTGTTCGAACATCTGCGCGCGCTGCGAAAGCGCCTGGCGTTCGCCCAGCACGTGCCTCCGTACATGATCTTCGGCGACGTCAGTTTGAAGCAGATGGCGGCCATGCGGCCGAAAAATCGCGAAGAATTTGCTACAATCAGCGGCGTCGGGCAGAAAAAACTCGAAATGTTCGGCGAGACATTTTTAGACGCGATCCGCAGCTATGCCGGATAAAATCGCCATTATCGGAGGCGGCGCGGCCGGGCTCATGGCCGCCGCTGCGATCCATGAACGCAACCCCGGAGCCGAAGTCGTTTTGATCGAGAAGAACAACGGCCTCGGCAAGAAGGTCATCATCTCCGGCGGCGGACGCTGCAACGTCACGACCGGCCTGCGCGATATCCGCGCGGTGCTTTCGAAATATCCGCGCGGCGGGAAGTTTTTGAACTCGGTCATGCGGCGTTTCCCGCCCGAAGCGGTCTATGCCTGGTTCGAAGACCATGGCGTGCCGTTGAAGATCGAGGAAGACCTGCGCGTTTTTCCAGGGTCCAACGACGGTCACGATATTGTCGGCGCGTTCGAACGGCTTTTCCAACATTCAAACGTGCGCGTCTTGTTGAACCGCCACGCCGTCAAAATCGAACGCCGCGAAGACGCGTACGTGATTTCTTTCAAGGACGGGGAAACGTTGGAAGTGAACCGCGTTATCCTCACGACTGGCGGACAGGCCTTTCGTCATACTGGTTCGACAGGTGACGGCTACGCATTTGCCGAAGCGCTCGGTCATCGGATCACGCCGCTCGCGCCCGGACTCAATTCGTTTTTCACGCGTGAGACATGGC
>CAYFZV010000008.1:4301-18922 GCA_964347735.1 uncultured Gammaproteobacteria bacterium | reverse complement strand
ATGAATACCGCGCCGAGTATTACCCAAACGCCCCCTGACGGAGGCGTTCTTTTTTATCGTTGGGTTTTTCTCTTGTAGGCCTTACGGACTGCCTGGCGTATTGCTGGTGCGTCCATGCCGAAGTGTCGGAGGAGCTCGTTGGGTTCGCCGGATTCGCCGAAGACGTTCGGAACGCCCACGAATTCCTGGATCGTCGGTCGGGATTTTGCGAGATATTCCGCGACTGCGCCGCCCAAACCGCCGGTGATCTGATGTTCCTCAACCGTGACGATCGCTTCGCACGTTTCGGCGGCGTGCAGGACCGCTTTTTCGTCGAGCGGCTTGATGGTGTGCGAGTTGATCACCATGACGTCGAGCCCTTCTTCGGCCATTTGTTCGGCGGCGACGAGCGCCTGGTAGACGAGGGGACCGCAAGCGATGATTGCGACGTCCTTGCCCGCGCGGAGCGTCACGGCCTTTCCGATTTCAAACGGCGTTTCTTCCGTCGTGAAGACGGGGGATTTCTCGCGGGCGAAGCGCACGTAGCAGGCGCCTTCTCGCTCCGCGATCGCTAGGGTGGCCTTCCGGGCCTCGATAGCGTCGCACGGAGCAATGATCGTCATGTTCGGTATGGGCCGCATGATCGCGATGTCTTCGACCGCCTGGTGCGTCGCGCCGTCGGGGCCGACCGAAACGCCGGCATGGCTGCCGATGATCTTCACGTTCGTTTCGTTGAGTGCGATGTTGGTGCGAATCATCTCCCAGGCGCGGCCCGGGCAGAACATGGCGTATGAGGTGATGAAGGGGATCTTGCCACCCAACGCGAGACCGGCCGCGCCGGCCGCTAGGAACTGCTCGTGGACGCCGACCTGCACGAAACGGTCGGGGAATTTCTTTTTAAAATCAGCATTGCGCGTCGAATCCGTCAGGTCGGCGCAGACCACGACGATGTTCGGGTTCTTCTCGGCGGCTTCAACCACGCCGAGGCCGTAGCCGTCACGCGTCGGCTTTTGCGGAATCTTGGGATCAAGAAGATGATCGACGAGTTTGGCTTCTTTGCGGATCATAGTTTTGCCAATTCGGTTTTCAGCTTCTTTTCCGTCGCGTCCAGTTCGGAGAAGGCCGCGTCGGCTTCGCCAGGTTTGAACGGTTGGCTGTGCCACAGGAAATTATTCTCCATATAGGACACGCCTTTGCCCGGAATGTTGTGCGTCAGGATGCAGATCGGTTTGTCGAACAAAGATTTCGTGGCTTCGAAAGCCGCCACGACCGCTTCGACGTCGTTGCCGTTGCATTCAACGACGTGCCAATTGAACGCTTCGTACTTATCGCGAAGCGGCTCGAGCGGCATGATGTCCTCGGTGCGGCCGTCGATTTGGATGTTGTTGCGGTCAACGATGCAGACGAGATTATCGAGACGGTTCTTGCCGGCGAAGAGCATTGCTTCCCAGTGCAGGCCTGCTTCGTGCTCGCCGTCGGAGGTTTGGCAGAAGACGCGCCACTTTTTCTTGTCCATCTTGCCGGCGTAGGCGAGCCCTGCGGCTTGCGCGAGCCCTGCGCCGAGCGGTCCGGACGTCGTCTCCGAACCCGGGAGCTTGGTCCGTTCAGGATGTCCTTGCAGGCGCGTGCCGAGACGGCGCAGCGTTTTCAGTTCGTCGACGTGGAAATAGCCCGCCTCGGCCATAGCGGCGTAGCGGATCGGGCAGGTGTGGCCGTTCGAAAGAATCAGGCGGTCGCGGTCTTCCCACTCCGGATGCTTCGGATCGTGGTTCAGCGCGTGGAAATACAGGACTGCGAAGACGTCAGCCATGCCGAGCGGCCCACCCTGGTGCCCGCTGCCCGCGTGCGAAACCATCTCGATCACATGGCGGCGGAGCCTGTTGGCGATGAGCTCCAATTCTTTGATGCGCTTGTCGCTCAAGTGTGACATATGTTAAGAAAAGTATAGCACATACGTCTTTTCAAAACGGAGGCACGCATGTCACGCGATGATTTCACGCACGGGATGCGCGTCCTCCATGTGAAGGCGCGACGCAGCGGCACGGTGGTCAACGATTTCTACAAGATATGTTTGCGTAGTGATGTTCCCGTCCAGTTCGACGGCTGCACCGGGTTCGAGGCCGTCACCTTCACGGAATTGATGCCTCTGCCCAAAGGCGGTTGGTTGGATCCGTCGCTGCTCGTTGCGATCAACTGAAAACCTGCACCATACGGTGCAGGTCTTTTTATTCTTCGGAAGGTGTTTCCTCGGCCTCTTTCGGTTGCTCGTCTGCGGCCACCAGCCCGCCCTGGCTGCGCAGCAACGCGGCATAGGCGCCGTTCTTGGCCATCAGCTCGGCATGGCGCCCCTGTTCGACGATCCGCCCTCCTTTGAGCACCAGAATACGATCTGCGTCACGGACGGTGCGCAGGCGGTGCGCGATGATGAACGTCGTGCGTCCTTTCATCAGTTTTTCGAGCGAGTGCTGGATTTCCTCTTCCGTCTTGCTGTCGAGGTTGGAGGTCGGTTCGTCGAGAATCAGGATTTTCGGATTGCGCAGGAAGGCGCGCGCGAGGGCCACCCGCTGGCGCTGGCCACCGGAGAGCTTCATGCCACGTTCGCCCACGACGGTGTTGTATCCGTCCGGCAGCGCTCCGATGAACGTGTCGAGACTCGCGAGGTGCGCCGCTTCGCGCAGCTCCTCGTCGGTCGCGTCGGGACGTCCATACCGGATGTTTTCGCCGATCGCCTCGTGCAGCATCGGCAGATCCTGGGGCACAAGGCCGATTTGCGCGCGGAGAGAGCGAAGATTCACCTCGCTGGCGTCGAAGCCGTCATACAAGATCGTGCCGCTTTGCGGCAGATGGTAGCGTCCGATCAAGTCGATCAGCGTTGTCTTGCCCTCGCCGGATTCGCCGACGAGAGCGATGCGTTCGCCGGGTTTCGCGGAGAAGCTGACATCTTCCAAAACCGGTACGTCGTCGCGGTAGCGATACCGCACGTTTCGGAATTCGATACCGCCTTTGATTTCGACGGTGGAGCCGGAATCGTAATCCTCTTCGGCGTGTTCAAGGATGCCGGCGAGATCCTTATGCGTGGCCATGGCGCGGGTCAGGTTGCGCATCTGCCACTGGATCCAGTTGACGTAGCCGAAAATGCTGATCGTCAGTGCGGAGACGGTCGTAAATTCACCGAAGGTGAACGTGCCGGCGTGCACGTTGAACAGCGACAAACCAAGTACCAAAGCGGAACCGCCCTGGATGATCAGGTTCTGCCAATTCCACTGGCGTTCATCGAAGCGATTGTCGAAGGCGACGTCCTTGAGCATCCGGACGCGCAGCGTTTTGAGGCGTTCCGCCAGGCGCTGTTCGGAAGAGGTCGATTTCACGACCAGGATGTTTTTAATCGCGTCCCACGCGGTCGAACTGACTTCGCGGGCCGCCGCGCGCCAAGCGGATTGGCTCTTCAGTGCCGCCGAAAGCGTCGCGATCTTGAAGAGCACGATGCCGGCCACCGTCAGCGCCAAGAGCGCCCCCACGCGCCAATCGAGCCAGGTCAGGTAGACGAGCGTGGCGAGCACGGTCAGGAACGCGGGCCCGAGATCGAACACGATGCCGCTGATGACGTTGGTCGTTTCCTCCTCGAACTTGGAGAGCTTTTCCGTCACGTCGCCGCCGCGCTGGCCGTAATGAAATGAGAGCGGTTTGCGGACAAGCTTGGAAACCGCATCGAGTTTGAAAGAAGAAACGGCTTCTTGCGAGATGTCGTTGCCGCGCCGGTACAGATACCAGTGCAGGCGTTCCTTGGCATGCCCGAGGACGAACCAGACGGCGAGTCCGCCCAGGATGATCAACGTTGCCGCGTTCTGCCCTGCGGCGTCGATGGCTTTACCGAGCGCAACCGGGGAAAGCACGCCCATTCCGGCGGCCGCCAACGCCAACACGGAACACCAGATAACGGTGTTTCGATAGGGGGCCAGGAGACCGGCAACAAAACGTGTAAAATTGGGCATATATAAGCGGAGAAAGGGCACCTTACCACTAAAAAAGCCCCGGGTCAACCGGGGCTTTGCTTCTTTCTGGACGCGTCGATTATTGGACGTTCACGTTGCCAGAAGCGCTGCCGCTCACATTGGCGTTGGAATACGTCCATGCGCCGTGCTGCGGAAAGGTGAAGGTGAAGGCTTCTCCCTGACCGAGCGTGGCGGATCGCATGTCGGAGGTCGACGTCACGCCGGAAGGAGGCGTCACCATGATGCTCGGCATGCTCGTATCGGTCGCGATCCACGTAACCTTGCCGTTCTGCGAGAGCGTCAGGCTCGGGTTGTTGGCGAAGTTCGCGTTCTGGCTTACGTCGATGAAGCCGGAGGGCGAGGCGACGAGCATCTTGTCGGTGTTGATGTTCGGCACGGCGTTCATGAAGACCATTCTGTCAAAGCCGGTCGACGACATGACGGGGGAGCCGACGCGGTAGTTCACGAAGAAGGCGTCGGAGAGATCGTCGATCTGCTGATTCCAGTTCGTGCCGTAGATCGAAGCGGCGACGCTCTCGGAATCGATCGGCCGCAGGATTCCGTTCTTCGATACCGTATAGACTTTCGGATCGCTCTGGATTTTGATCATGCGCGTACCGGGGCGGTAGGTGACGTTGCCGCCGATCGGCAGCGAAGCGAGGTCGCTGGCCGTGATCGTCTTCACGTTCGCGAAACTCGGATACCAGGTGAAGTAGGTTTTTTCGTTGGGAAAGACGTAGCGCTTGCCGTCCTCGGCGAGGTAATAGACGGCCGAGAATTCCGGGCTCTTGATGAGGTCGCCGCTCAAGACGGTCAGGCCGCTCGTCGTCGTGAAGGCGGCGACCGGAAAGGCCATGGCCGCGGTCGTGCACAGCGAAAACAAGGCGATAAGGAATCGTTTCATAACGTATTTTGTTTTTTAAGATGTCACTCGAGCTCGACGTCTCGGCGCAAGGCTTCGATGGCTTTGGCCGGAGCGCCGGAATGGAACACGGCGCTTCCGGAAACGAGGCGATCAACGCCGGCTTCGGCCAGCTGTCTGGCGATGCCGACGGAGACGCCGCCGTCCACTTCAATCGGTAGGTCGGGGAATTTCGCGCGCAACGTCCTCACTTTCTCAAGCGCGACGGGCTGGAAAGGCTGGCCCATCCGGCCGGGGTTCACGCCCATGATCTGGACGACGTCGCAAAGCGCGATGGCTTCTTCGAGCGGTTCGATCGGAGTTTCCGGATTGAGCGAAAGACCGACCTCCATGCCATAGAGCCGCGCTTGCGCGAGCGCTTCGACGGGATTCTCCAAGGCTTCAACGTGCAAAAGGACGCGCGAACAGCCGGCTGCGGACCACGATTCGAGAGTCGAAAGCGGATCAAGCACCATCAGGTGCGCTTCGAAAGCGATCGAGAGGCGCATGGCGTCGATCCGACGCGGCTCGGCCCACGTGACGTTGTCCACGAACCGGCCGTCCATGACGTCGATCTGCACCGTATCGCACAAGCCTGCGACGGATTCGATCTTGCGGCGGAATTCCTTCTCGTCCTTGGCCAGGATGGCCGGGATGATTTCAACCGCGGCGCTCATAGTCGGAGATTTTTCCGAGTCGGCGCGTGTGGCGCTCTTCGCCCGAGAAGGGCGTCGAAATGAAGGCGTCAACGATCGGCATGACGCCGTCGCCCGTAGTGTTCCAACCGGAGAGGCAGAGGACGTTGGCATCGTTATGTGCCCGCGTCTTCGCAGCCCCCTCACCGTCCATGACGGCGGCCGCGCGGATTCCTTTCACTTTGTTAGCGACAATACAGACCCCCTGGGCGGAACCGCATGCCAGAATCCCGAATGAGCCCGAGTCCTTGGTGACAGCCTCGCCGACCGCAAACGCATAGTCCGGATAGTCGTCAGAGGGGTCCAGAACGGCATTCCCGAGGTCTTTATACTCTTTGCCGGACGCTTCTAGGTGGCGAGCCACGGCCTGTTTCAGCTCGTAGCCTGCATGGTCGGAACCGAGATAGATCATATGCGGACAGTATAGCGGAGCCTCTTGCATGAAAGAAGGCGCTTTTGCTAGGACCGGGCCGTGGGCTCGAGATCCCTGGCGGGCGAACAGGAATTGCCATTCATGTTTCGGGGGTTCGATTCCCCTCGGGTCCACCACCATTCTGTTGACAAGCATGCGGTGAAAGGCTAGATTGTAGCCATGGCAATTCCTGTTCGATGCTCCTAGGGAGCCGAAACGGCAAAAACTCCCCGAAAGGGGAGTTTTTGTTACCGCGCAGCATTCCTCACATTCTGTCATAAATACTTGACAAAATGGACAAAATATGCTATATTTAGGGCATCGAAAATGCACATTCCGTGCCCATTTCATAGCTCCTTCCGAAGGAATTAGATGGGCCAACAACGAGAGGAAAATGCAATGTCCAACCCCGTTCATACGAAGCGCTTTGAGGTCTTCGCTCCCGAGAAACCAATGGCGCAATCCGAGCTTCTAGATGAGCTCGAGCGACGCGGGTTTCGTCCGTCCACGGAGTCCGAACTCATCACGTGGCATCAGGAGAATCCTGAAGCGTCGGGATGGCACAGCATCATCGCACTTGGCGATCTTGGAGGAGGGTACAGCTCGGAGGAGTGTTGGTACCCATGCCTCGTCGACGGTGACATTACGTCAGTGCCCGTCCGCTCGACTTGGAATGAGAACTCTCGCTTCCTGATTGTTCCCAAGTCGTAAGATCTCCAGGCTCCGCAAAACCCAACTCAGACATCCGGCATGACATGCGCTTGCCGGATCTCAACTTCCCGCATGACTTTCCGTCGTGCCGGATGAGAGATCATCCGTTCTTTCTACCTCCGTACCTCCGAGACTTCGCATTCTGTGAGGATATGGAAGGCCACAATCCTACCCGAGGAGAACGACATGAACGCCGCCCCGACCTTTGAGCTCTTCGCCCCCTTCGAACATCGCCTCGAACATCACGACGGCGAACTCCTGGATGAGTATGATATCTGGGAGCTGCTCCACGAGAGCGGACTCCGACTCGCGGATGCTGAGGAATCCGCGACGTACATCGCCGATCACCCCGAAGAGAATAAGGATTTCAACATCGAAACAAGTTTCCCGGCCATCCGCGCGGGCTACCCGCACGAGCGCCAATTTGCGAAGCAAGACTATCCGCGTCTCCGCGTCCTTGCCTGCCGCAAGATGTAACGGTCCCAGGCACCGCAAACGCCTGACTCTGAAGGGACCCTCCATGTGCGGGTCCCTTTTAAATTTGCCGCTTGCCCTGCACCGTACGGTGCATGGCTTGCATCAAAAACATCGCTTCTGCTAGGACCCGGGCGTGGGCCCGTGATCCCTGGTGGGCAAACCTGGTTAGCCACCTTGGTTCTGGGGGTTCGATTCCCCTCGGGTCCACCACCGCGGGATTGACATATATGCGGTGAAACAGTATTCTATGGCTGTGGCTAGCCAGGTTTGACCCTCACGGGTCCAGAACCAAACAAAACCTCCCCGTAAGGGGAGGTTTTGTTTACAAATCCGGTTCTTTCGCCTAAAGTCCTCCTATATGGCTGCACCAAATTTCCCCCAACTTGAAGAAGAACTCCTGAAGGAATGGGAGGAAAAGGGGATTTTCAAGAAGACGCTTGAGAAGCCCGCGCCGCAGGGTGATTTTGTGTTTTATGAAGGCCCGCCGACGGCGAATGGTAAGCCGGGAATTCATCACGTCTTGGCGCGCGCATTTAAAGATTTGATCCCGCGTTTCAAGACGATGCAGGGCTACCGCGTCGAGCGCAAAGCCGGTTGGGACACGCACGGTCTGCCGGTCGAGCTCGAGGTCGAGAAGCAACTTGGTTTGAAGAACAAAAAAGACGTCGAAGCCTACGGCGTTGAGAAGTTCAACGAGAAATGCCGCGAGTCCGTTTGGAAGTACCTCGACGAGTGGGTGAAGATGACGAAGCGCATGGGGTACTGGGTTGATTTGGAACACCCGTACGTCACGTATAAGAACGACTACATCGAATCGGTCTGGCACATCGTCGCCGAGATCGAGAAAAAAGGCCTCCTCTATAAGGGGCACAAGATCGTCCCATATTGCGCACGCTGCGGCACGGCGCTTTCTTCGCACGAAGTCGCGCAAGGATATAAGGAAGTGACGGAAACCTCGGTCTACGTCCGTTTCAAGGTGAAGGACGAGGCGAATACATACTTCCTCGCCTGGACCACGACGCCATGGACGCTGCCTTCCAACACCGCGCTCGCCGTCGGCGCAAACATCGACTACGTCAAAGCTAAGAAGGGCGGAGATTTTTATTTCATCGCCAAAGATCGCATCGCACTTCTTGAAGACGCGGAGATCGTTGAAGAGTTGAAAGGTTCCGATCTCGTCGGTCAGCAATATGAGCCGCTCTATTCCTTCCTTCCGCTCGAAAAACCGGCGCATTGGGTGGTGGCGGGTTCGTTCGTTTCCACAACGGACGGTTCCGGTATCGTGCACATGGCTCCGTTCGGCGAGGATGACATGAATATCATCAAGGAGCATGAATTCCCAGTGCTCATGACGGTCGGGCTCGACGGCACATTCATCGCGGAGGTCACACCGTGGGCCGGAAAGTTCGTGAAGGATGTGGATTCCGAGATCGTGAAGGATCTTTCCGATCGCGGACTGCTGTTCAAAGAAGAAAAATACACGCACGACTACCCGTTTTGCTGGCGCTGTTCGACGCCGCTTCTGTATTACCCGAAGGACTCGTGGTTCATCGCCATGAGCAAGCTGCAGAAGGAACTCGTCGCGAACAACGAGAAGATCAATTGGGAACCGGCGCACATCAAGGAAGGTCGTTTCGGCGAATGGCTGCGCGGCATCAAGGATTGGGCCATCTCGCGCGACCGCTATTGGGGCACGCCGCTGCCGATCTGGCAGTGTGACTGTGGCAAGACGCAGGCCGTCGGTTCATTCGCAGAGATGAATGAAAAACGCTTCCGCAAGAACCGTTTCTTCGTCGTGCGTCATGGCCGTGCCATGTCGAATCAGAACGGCTATATCTCCTCTTGGCCGGAAAAGCCGGATCTCGAAGTGCATCTGACACCTGAAGGTGAAGCATCTGTCCGCGCGACGGCCGAGCAACTGAAGAAAGAAGGCGTTGATCTGATCTTCGCTTCAGATTTGAAGCGCACGAAGCAGACGGCCGAGATGATCGCCGAAGCGACCGGTGCGGAGTTGAAATTCGACCCGCGCCTGCGAGAGATCGATGTCGGCGTCTATAACGGCAAGGACGAAGCGGAGTACAACAAGCAATTCGCGTCGCTTGAAGAAAAAATCACGAAACGTTCCGAGGGTGGCGAGAGTCTGGAGGACGTGCGTGCGCGCATGATTGCGATCACTCTCGAGCTCGACCGCACGCATCAGGGAAAAACGATCGCGCTTGTTTCGCACGGCGATCCGATTTGGGTGCTCCACACAGCGTTGACGGGGGAGTGGTCTGCCGGCGCGCTCGACAACATGGGCGCGAAATACCCGGAGACCGGCCAAGCCTACGGGCTCGACGTCCCGAACTGGCCGTTCGATCACAAAGGTGCGCTCGACGCGCATAAGCCGTTCATCGACGCGGTGACATTGGAATGCGCGTGCGGCAAAGAAATGGAGCGCGTCCCCGAGGTCATGGACGTCTGGTTCGACTCGGGCGCGATGCCGTTCGCGAGCAAGCCGTCCGGCTACCCGGCCGACTTCATTTCCGAAGCGATCGACCAGACGCGCGGCTGGTTCTACACGCTCTTGGCCGTCTCGACGTTGCTGGGCAAAGAACCGGCCTACAAGAACGTCATCTGCCTCGGCCACCTGCTCGACGCCAAAGGCCAGAAGATGTCGAAGTCGAAAGGTAACGTCGTAAACCCGTGGGAGATGTTCGACAAATATGGCGCCGACGCCGTGCGTTTCCACCTCTTCACCGTCAACCAACCCGGCGAAGCCAAGCGCTTCGACGAGAAAGAAGTTGATGGCGTGATCAAGAAGCTTTTCCTGATTCTTTGGAACGTTCAGTCGTTCTGGAAGATGTACGCCGGCGAAAATGCGAAAGCCGAAACCGAAGCGCCGAAGCCCGCACATACGCTCGACACCTGGGTGCTTTCTGAACTTTCGAGCGTCACCATGACGGTCACCGATTGCTTGGAAAAATACGACGTCGTCACGGCTGGTCGCGCGATCGCTGATTTCACGAACGATCTCTCGACCTGGTACCTGCGCCGCAGCCGTGATCGTTTCAAGAACGGAACAGATGAAGAGAAAGCTTCGGCCGTCGCTACGCTTGGCCACGCGCTCCTGACCGTCTCCAAACTTCTCGCGCCGTTCACGCCGCATGTGGCGGAAGGTCTCTACAAGGAAATGGGTGGAGAGAAGGAGTCCGTCCATCTCGATGCGTGGCCGGAGGCCGGAAAGCTTGATGAGAACCTGACATCGCAGATGAAGCGCGTACGTCAGGCGGCATCATTGGCCCTGGAAGGACGTGCCAAAGCTGGCATCAATGTGCGCCAAGCCCTATCGAAGCTCACGGTAAAGGCCGAATGGGAATTCGAAGAGTGGATGCTTGAGATCCTCGCCGAAGAGATCAATGTCAAAAAGGCTGTCTACGAAAAAGCGACAGGTTTTGAAATTGATATTGATGCCACCCTCACCCCGGAATTGAAACGTGAAGGCGCCGCTCGTGAACTGACACGCGCCGTGAACTCACTTCGCAAGGAAGCGAAGCTGACGATCCAGGATCGCATCACGCTACTTGTCGAAGGTCTCGACGGCTTTTGGAAAGAAGTCATGGATGAATACGGCAAAACGATCCTCGCTGACGTCAAAGCGGACGCGTTGAAAGAAAGCCTCGATGACGCGCTCGCCACGGGCGACGTCGAAGCGAACGGTGAGACGCTCAAAATCGGCATTGTAAAGCAATAAAAGCTATGTTCGGTTTTGAGAAGCGTGCAAACGACAAGGAATCGCTCACCGACATTGCGGATGCTGTGATGGAAAAAATCCCCGTGAGTGCCTTCGAAGAGGGTACCGATTTGGAGATAGATTTTGTTGAGACCGGAAGCGAGTTCGTGATGGAATGCTCTTCCAAGAAGCATCCCGAGTTGAATAGGAATTTGCGGGTCTCTGCCGATCGAAAAGTCTTGCTGTCGAGGCAGTTCAAGAAAGACGCGGAAAAGATGATCCGCGCGTTCGTGGATGAGTATCTTGAGATCGAGGATAAACAACTCCACGAAAAAGGTGTCGCAGGGCAAGCCATGTCTGAGCAAGAGACCTTCGAAAGCGTGACCGATTCCTTGGCATCGAAGATGGCTTCACTAGCTATTGAAAGCGCTCCAGATCTTCTCATCTTCGTCAAGAGTGCGCCTGACTTGCCGGTGGTTGCCGTCACGCGCCAAGATCCAACCGAAGTGGCATGGGTTCTTAATTTGTCGAAAGAGTACATCCTGGATCATCCCGGGGGTTTTGATATCGACACTGCGAAGTATTTCTTGAATCAAGCAAAGAAATTCCTCACAATGCGACGCGAACTTGAGAAGTAGACAAGAAAACGTCCGTGCATTGACACGCGGGCGTTTTTCGTATGAGATGCGGCACAGGAGGAAAGATGATTGATCATACGAACGCGCATTTCATTCTGTACATCGGTGAGCCCGACCGGTTCGGTATCTTCCTCATGGAGGGAGGCGACTTGGTGAAGTTCAAACGTGACCACGGCGACCTCGGTACGGCGATTGCGGCATACCCCGCGTCCTTCGAGGGACCTGGTTCCGGGAAGCAGCGCGAAATCTTCAATCTGTTCTGTCAGGCAAGCGGTATTGCTGCAGGAGACGGCCTGGCCTTACTCGAACGCGTGTTCCTACTCGGAATCCAGGCCGGGTGCGGAAATTCGGGCATATTCACGCCGGCGCCTCTCAAGAAATCGAAGCGTGCTCGCAAGCGCCCTTGAAAAAGGCCGCTTTTTTCTTTATCGTGAACGCACTATGCAAGACATCGGAAAAAAATACCGAAAAGTCGTCCTTGTCTGTACGAATCAGAAAGAAGATGGCAAGGAGTGCTGCGCGATGAAAGGCGCGAAAGAACTGCATCTCAAGCTAAAAGAGGAGATGAAGAAAACCGATCTGACAGTCCGCGTTTCCAAATCCGGCTGTCTCGATCGCTGCTCCGAAGGCGTGACCGTCACGATCCAGCCGGACGACATCTGGCTCGGCGGCGCGACGGAGTCTGATATTCCGGAAATAATCAAACGGTCACTCTAATTGGTTGGTTATGTGGAAACCAGAATCCGGTCAGGCAGCGAACCATTCCAAGCAAGAGCAGATGAGAGTTGAGAGGCACGAGAAGCTTGCAGGGCGCAGCTCAGCCTTTCGTACACTTGGGGAGAAGATCGAGAACGAATTGAGATGGTTTAAACTCGGCAATGATGCCGACGGTTACGATGTTGTCGCCAAGCTTGATAATTCCGGACTTCCGGCAAAAGATATACGGGAAATCCGAGCGCTGCTCGTTCAGCGCGCGGAAATGGCGCTCGAAGACGACCTGAATCCCCTCGTTGCCTGTCACCTTCTCCCGCAGTTGGGAATGGAAGACCGTCTCCGTGACCGTGTTAAACGCGGCATCCGATATGGAGAAAATTCGGATGGAGAAGTGTGCTTCGATTACTTTACGAAAGGGTTCAAGTACCTAGACGAACAGGAACGAGAAAGCTATACGGACGAATTCCTGACGGAATACGACTTCACGTGCTTGGAGAGCGCCGAATATTTCCGTGAAGAGAGGCGGGCCCTCGATTCCGCTTTCGAAAAATACTGCGCCAAATGGAACCTGCCCCATGTTTCGCTGGCGCTCGAACATGTCAATGCAGCCCAGGAACTCATGAAAGAAGAGTACGACCTGGCGGTGGGGGTCATGAACAGCGGCGCGCCGATGACGGTCATGCTCGAATGCCTCGGAATGTCCGCGCGCTACCTTGAATGGCATCTGAAGGACTGGGAAGGCCCGCCAGTTTGGCGCGAGATCGGACGGGAGACGGAGTCGCCCAAGAGGGCGAAAAAGATCTTGGTCACGGAAAATGATACGCAAACCGGCGCGACCGTGGAGGCCATTATCCCGACCTTGAAGGAACTCGGTCCCGATCAGGTCGATGTCACGTTCCTCTACGACCCCTGGAAGACGAATGAAAAATCGGTCAAAAAGCAGCCGTTCTATGGAGAGGCTTTTCAGATCAGCGATTTCAACAAGAAGGGAGTGTACCGTAAATTGCAAGATGCGAGAAAGCGTCTCGAAGCAGCCGTCGCTGATGATATGGGTGTGGTAAAATGAAACCGTTATGAAAGACATCGCCCCCATTCTGAAATCGCTCGGTTTGCTCGATAGCGAGGTGAAGACCTATCTTTTGGCGCTTGAAAACGGGCCCGGCACGGTTTTGGATCTGGCAAAATCGACCAAACTTTCCCGCCAGGCGGTCTACGTGGCGATCAATGCGTTGACTGAGCGTGGGCTGATGTCGAGCGCGCTTCGCGGCAAAAAGCGTTTTTACGCCGCCGAACGTCCATCGAAGCTTTTGGCGTATGCTAAGCGTCACGAGTCCGAAATGAAGGAGCGCGTGCAGGATCTTCAACAGATCTTGCCGGAACTCGAGCTGCAGATCGGCGGCGAGCGTCCGACGGTCCGCGTGTTCGAAGGCAAAGAGGGGATCCGCGCCATTATCGCCGATATGGGGGAAAGCCGTCCCAAGCAGACCAACGAAATCGCCGATTTACAGGCCATGAACACGATTTTGACGCCGGAGGATCTGAAGCCGATGCGTCTTGAGCTCAAGCGCTTCGGCACCAAAGTGCGCGGCATTTATGCTGGGCCCGCGACCGGCAAAACGGTCGAAGCCGACCGGTACTTCTTGCCGAAAGAACTCAGCGGCTTCAAATCCGACATTACCGTCTACGACGATAAAATCGCCCTAGTTACGTTTGAGGGAAAAATGTATTCGGTGTTGATCGAAAGCGCGAATTTGGCGAAAGCCCTTCGAACGCTTTTCGAACTGGCCTTCCGCGGCGTCAAAGATTTCAAAGAAAAATAAAAGATCCCCGGAGCTGTGAAGCTCAACGGGGAGAAAATTTGGGGGTAGGCCACGTCCCCTCAATCAGGCCTTATCCGCCGCCTTGCATAGGCACCTCCTCGGGGGTTGAATCGGTTGGGAGATCAGCCATTTTCCATCGTGACAACGGCTTCTTTGAATGGACAAACGTACTTTCGTTCAATGAATTCACGTCTGCATTCTCCCATCGACCATTCCGAGATGGCGTTATGAGGGTGAACGGATCAGATCAAGCGCTGTGTCCGCTGCAATGCATGATTTAGCCTCCTCCGAACATGATGAGCCTCCTTGGTAGGTTCCTCATGGTCCAAGACCATCAGGTGGCGGCAGGATACCTGAAAAGAATGAAACTGTCAAGTGGTCGGTAGAAACACGATCACCTCACGAAGAATGACCGCCCACAGACACAAACATGTCTTTTTTTAATTAGACGAACTTCTGTAAAATATATAGGTTTTTAAGGGATTTTAAAGGTATTTATTAAAAACGTACATCAGGTACTTGACAAGATTTTGGATCTGTGGTATTGTCCTGCCGTTCGATAGTCAAAAC
>CAYFZV010000008.1:0-4201 GCA_964347735.1 uncultured Gammaproteobacteria bacterium | reverse complement strand
GTACTTGACAAGATTTTGGATCTGTGGTATTGTCCTGCCGTTCGATAGTCAAAACCTATCTGAACGCCGCCAGAAAAGGCGCGAGGCACGGCTGCGGGAGTTGCCACCGGACTGAAATCATCTTCCCTTTTAAGGGAGAACAGGTCTGAAGAGAGCGATGTACCCGTACTCGGGCCCACACCTTTTCTGGCGGGAACGCCAGCATCTTTCCGGCGGTCAGGAACCGGACGTATGGAGCGGAATCTCCGTCGCGCACTAGGCCATTCTCGCGCGTAATAAGAATGAACTGGCTTGTCCAGCCTGCTGACCCATCCATTAAGACCAACAGTCGGCCATCCATGCTGACAGGTCGTACAGGAGAACAGGCTGGAGACCTTTTACCGCGAGGCTGCTGATACGGCAGCCACGCCATGTGTGTTTCTCTGAAATAGGAGAGGGCACATGGATGTCGCGGTCCTTCCCTCGCGACATCACTTCGATCTGGGCCCCTAAGGAGAGAGGGGAAGGTCGAAGACATGCGCCGGGCGGAGGCGCATGAATGCGGGTACGGGACATTAGTCCTGGCCGCATCCGTATCGTTCTATTCGCACCTTTCCACCTTTCTTTTCCGGCGACGGCATTGCCTCCAAAGCAGTGTCCGTCGTCTTCTCCCATCAGCGCTCAAGAACGAGCCTTGATGGGAGGACAATCACGTCCTTTACACATCAAGGAGACACGACATGAGCAAGATGAACATCGCCCAAGCCCTTCGCCGCATCAAGAAGCTCAAGGGCCGGATGGGCGAGCTCACTGCTCGCGCCTCCGGTTCCGTCAGCTACGAGGCCGATAAAAAGCCGGCCTTCGACTTCCGGAAGACGCGCGACGAGGTCGCCGCCGTCCGGGAGGAGCTCGTCATGCTCGAATCTTCGGTCGCCCGCGCCAACGCGGCCGCCGAGATCGAGTGCGACGGCAAGCGCTTGACCGTGGCCGAAGCCATCCGCCGCCTGCAGGAATGCAAGGCGGAGATGGTCTGGCTCGGTCAGCTCGGTCTACGCTCGGGCATCGAGCGACGGATGGAGCGCGACTACGATGAGGCCTCCGGGCGTACCGTCCTCGTCAAGCACGAGACGCAGTACGTCGCGGACCTCAGCGAGGTCGAGCGCGCCGCCGAGATCGAGTCGTTGCGAGGCCGCTTCGAGCGCCTCAACGATGCGGTCGAAGCTGCCAATCACCGTACGGCGGTCGATTGGCGGGAGCCCGAAAAGGCTCCGGCCTGACATGTCTGGGGTGACGGACGCGGACGAAAGGAAGATCGGGTTTCCGCTGAACGTGACTCGCGCGTGCTCCTTGAGCGCTGCGTGACGACCGGTAAGCGGGCAAAAACCATTGGTTCGCATCTTCGGATGCGAACCGAAATTGAAACCGACGATGATGCCGAACGAGCGTTTAAGTTTCAGACCCGCAGCCCTGAGCTGTGAGCGCTGAGCGATAAGCCCTCAACGGTAAGCCGTCATTTCAACCGATCCAACGATCCGAAGCGTCCGTCGCCCACTCATCAGAGGATTTTCCGGGGTCCGATGGGTCCTCGTAAGGAGCGTGGCCAAAGGTACAGTGTCGTGGAATCCAGGGTCTGGCAGACCTGAGGATGACGATGATGAGGCCAGGAAGCCAACGCTCCGATCCACCCGACTCGCCAAAGTCGGGCGTCACGCGGTTGATGTCAGGGAACCACGTTCTCGTTTCTGTCCCCCAGCCATGCTGGCGCGGGGCCCCCTCTATGGAGGGACGGTAAAGACGGAAACGAGGATGCCCAGCCGCACCTTTCTTTCACCACCACACGAGGAGGGCACCATGGCATGGTACACGTCCCACACCCTCCGCTGCCGGGGCCGGTTGGTAGCAATCACGACGCGCTACGGGTCTCCCCAAAGCGCGCGCGTGGTCAAAGGTGCACCTCTCGATTTCGGGAGGGACGCCTGTCTCGACGTCCTGTGGAAACACGAGCTCACCGGAGACATCAAGCGTCTCCTCAAGCTCTTCCGCCGGAGCGGAGAGATCCGTCGCGAAATCAGCGAGTTCGTCTCCGCTCTGGAGGCGCATGGCGGCTGATCGCATAACCCTTTTCGCGCGAGTTCCTCTCACACTCGCGCCTTCCCATCAATTCTCGATCGCTCGAGAGGTGATGGGAGGAACATGAATCATTCAAAGGGTCGCCGGCCCCAAACCGGCAATGTCGTCGCCAGCAACATCAAAGTGCTGCGCGAGCGTCGGGAATTCCTCAAGAAGGAAATCCCGAAGCTCCTCTTCTCTGGCTGTAAGCCGGGGGAGAAGGGACGTTCGGTCCAACTCGTCGCGCTGACCCCTGATGAGCGCAAGCTCGTCGCGGACCATCAGCGCGAAGTGAAGGACATCGAAGCGACCCTGCGGGCTTTCGAGGTCTGAAGACGCTTTTGTGAAAACGTCGGGAGAGGCACGTTTGCCGATCCGCTTCCGCATCGTCCGCCACGATGCAGAAGAGTCCATCAGGACGACGCGTGAGCAATCACTCTCGGGGGACTGATGATCAAGCTGATTGTCAGGGGCCGCGTGTGGTGGATGGTCAAAGGTTGCTTGTATAGCAATCCGGCCGACGCCATACAAGCCCGTGATTCCTAAACGGAATCACGAACATGGGCGAGACAGCCCGGGGCGAACGTACGCCTGGCAACAGAACTCCGCGACGCGGAGAACGTCAAAATGGATCGCGCCAAGAACTTCAGCGCGCGACACACGGCGAGACTCTCCTCGCCGCTTCCCATGAGATCTCGATCTCTTCGAGAATTCATGGAAGGCACCATGATAAAAAACCAATAAAAAATCCGCCCTGACGTGTCGGGGCGGTTTTTGTTTACGCGGGCTGGGTGAATGGCGCGGCGATGTAGACGCCGCATTCGGGCAGGCCCTCGGTCGGAACTCCGGCTTCCCGGAAGGCTTCGAGGCTCAAATGCTGCGTGTGGCGGAATCCGCAGGTTTCGACGGCGACGCCGAACAGGCCGGGGTCCTCCGTTGTCTGGACGGGGACGATGACGACGAAGGCGTCGAAGGGGGCGCGAAGCGGACCGAACGCGTACGCGATCTTTTCGATCTCGCGGCCGGAGCCGGAGGTGATCGTTTCGCGGATCTCGCTGAGTCGAACGGGTGAAAAGGTCATCATAAGGTTTCTCCTTTAAAGAGAAGGCGAATCATAGCGGAAATATCAGCGTTTGTCAAGGGTACGCCAAGAAGCCATTTTAGCGCGAGGTTGTGCGGAATTGGACTCGCCGTTGCCGCTTCCCCGAAGCTGCGCGATCAGGCCATCATAGCCCGCGGTCAGCATGACATCCTCCCCGACGCGCTCGATCGACATGGCGTCTTTCTCTTCCATGTCAGCCGTCGTTAATCCGAAGTCAATAACGAACGTACGGCCGTCGTCAGCCAACATGACGTTCTTTGAATGGAAATCCCGGTGCCAGAATTTCTCTCGCTTTGCCAAGACAGCGAATGTTTGAATCGCCTTGAATTGCTCCTCGGAGACGATCGCGGATTGCTTGCGGAAACAATTGTCCCAGAGCGTCTTTTCGATGTCTTTGTGGCGTCCTTGTTGGTAGAGGTTCGCCATCGGCGTGCGCTTGATAAGCACGTCCTCGATCAGTGCGTCATCCGGATGCGTTGTAAGGTCTTCGATATCACGCTCGGAAACATGCCCGCTTGCGACGCCTTCGGTGCGCAAGTAATTTTCCATCAGCAACCGCCAAAGGGTTTTGCCAGGCACGCGTTCCATGACGATGGCCTCCTTGTCTTCCTTGCGGGCATAGCCGATCGGTTCCGGCACGTGTACGCGCGGCGCTTTCGGATATTTTTCGGCCCAGCCATTTACCATCTGCCAGGCGCGTAACTGCATGTCGAATTCCGTTTCGAGATCGTTCAAGACCCCTTCGTGCGGCCGGTCGGCGTAGGCGAATTTCGAGACGAATTTCTGCAATGCAGGGTCCGTCAAATAGGCGCAGACTTCAGCAGTCGTGCCCGCGCCGAGACGGGTCTGCATTTCGCGATTTAAAAACGCTTCTGTAAAGGCGTTGAGCACGCGCTCCTTATCCTCGAGCCGCATTTCCGGTCGCTCAAAAGGGGAAAGGCGTACGCGTTTTTCGGGTTTCGAGTCGCTCATATGGGAGGAGCGTAGCATATGTTTTTAGGTAAAAGAAGC
>CAYFZV010000007.1:0-19547 GCA_964347735.1 uncultured Gammaproteobacteria bacterium | reverse complement strand
ACTTCTCGACACCTGACCGAAGGAGGAATCATTGCAGGTCATTTATCAGAAAAAGGAGCCTCTCAAGATTCCGCACGCGCAGATCGAAGCGAAAAACATCACCGTGTCCGGTGATCTCGCATTCGAGATTGGTCTCGGAGAGGGATATGCGTTCGGCGGTCATCTGGAGCCTGTCATACAGGTGTTCCTGCGCAAAGTCGCTTTTCCTAGGCGCTACTTGCTGCACGAAGGCCCGCGGCCGCTCTTTTTCCTCGAAGACGCATTCTTCAACGCTCAAGACGTTCTTGAAGCGTTAGCCGACGAAACGCGTCCGAGCTTTCTACCGCCTGTCATCAGGATCATGATCGAACGCAACGTTGGCGAAGTGCGTTTTCATCTGATGATCGGCGCATGGGAAGCCAGGCGCCGCGTGTCAGTTTACGAAGTTCACGATCTCTTCGATCTCTACTGACGGACCCTTCACTCGGGCCCGTTTTTCTTTTACACTGGCCCATATGTCTGAACATCTGATGGCGGATATTCCGCAAAAAATCTTTCTCGTGCACGAGGACAAGATTCTGTTAACGCGCGAAGCTGACGGCAAATGGCAGCCGCCCGGAGGCCGTTTGAACGTTGGTGAAAAACCGGAAGAGGGACTGCGTCGGGAAATACGTGAGGAACTCGGAATTGAGATTGAAGTGAAAGGCGTGTTCCACACGTTCGTCTTCACGAGCGCGTCTGGTCTCGCGCACTACGTCATTATCTACGTTGCTGGCTTGGTCGGTGCGTCGAACGACGTCAAACCGGACGAAAAAGAGGTTGTCGAAATTCGTTGGTTTGGCGACGGTGAGTTCGAAAGCGTGCAGATGCGTGAAGAGTATAAGGAGGCAATGAGAAAGTATTTTCATGCCCGAACTCCCTGAAGTCGAAACCCTCCGTCGTCAGATGGAAAAAGCGCTCGTCGGGCGCAGGATTTTGCGCGTCGAGGTGCGTTTCGGCGGGAAGATTTTGCCATCACCGGCGGCGTTTGTGAAAGCGGTTACCGGCGCGCGGTTCAATGCGTTCGGCCGCCGCGCAAAATTGCTGCTCACGCATCTTTCGAACGGCTGGACGATCATCACGCATTTGAAGATGACGGGTTCTTATCTTTTAAAGAAAGAAGGAGAACCGGCGTCGAAGCATGCGCATGTCGTGTTTCATTTGGATAAGAAGGAACGGCTCTGGTTCGAGGACATCCGCAAATTCGGATTTTTGAAACTCGTGAAGACCGCTGATCTTGAAAGCTTGTACAACAAGGAAGGCTACGGTCCCGAACCGCTTGATCCGTCCTTCACGTTCAAGAAATTCAAAATGTGCGTGACCTCGCGGCCGAATAAAAAAATCAAACCACTTCTTTTGGATCAGGGCTGCATTGCGGGCATCGGAAACATCTATGCCGATGAAGCGTGCTGGCACGCCATGGTGCATCCCGAGCGTACGGTAGGATCGCTCACGGAAAAAGAATTGAAAGGTGTCTACGACGGCGCTGTGAAAGCGCTGCGCGCTTCGGTGAAGCGTCTAGGTTCTTCCTCCGACAACTACCGTGACCTGTACGGCAAGAAAGGCGGTAATGTGCCGCACCTCTGGGTCTATGGTCGCGACGGCCAACCTTGCCGGCGTTGCGGCACGCCCCTAAAGAAGATGTGGGTCGCCCAAAGAGGCGCGCATTATTGTCCCGTATGCCAACGACCGCCTCGATCCGCAAAGTGATCGAAACACTCAAGCGTGACTTTCCGGGCAAAGGCGCGGTCGAGCTTGATCGTGCTGAAGACGTCCTCTTGGCGACCGTGCTTTCGGCACGGACACGCGACGAGCAAGTGTTGAAGGTGTATCCGAAATTGCGGAAGCATTTTCCGTCACTCGCTTCGTTAGCGAAGGCGTCCATTCCCGAAATTGCCGACGCGATCAAAGAGATCGGTCTCTATCGCGCCAAAGCCAAATCCATGAAGGGGATCGCGGTTGCCTTGCTGCGCGATCATGCTGGAAAGGTGCCGGACGCGATGGAAGCGTTGATCGCATTGCCCGGCGTCGGCCGCAAAACGGCCAACTGCGTTTTGTGTTATGCTTTCAAAAAGCCCGCGATCGCGGTCGATACCCACGTGCAGCGCATCGCGAACCGTCTCGGCTGGGTGCGTACCACCGATCCGTTCAAAACCGAACTGGCGCTCATGCGCCTGATCCCCAAGGATCTCTGGCTCCACGTCAACCGCGTCTTCGTCCAATTCGGACGTTCGATCTGCGTTCCCGGTCGCCCGCGCTGCTGGAAATGCCCGGTCGCGCGCCTCTGTGCCTATCCAAAGAAGACTCCTCCACCCGCATGAAAGCGAAAGGCTTCACTCTCATCGAATTGCTGATCACCGTCACCATCATCGGTTTCATGTCGGTGGCGAGCACGACGGCGCTTCAGTACGTGCGCGGCCGCGCGCGCGACGTGCGGCGCGTTTCAGATATCAACGCGATTCGCAGCGCGATCGAAACGTATTTCGAGCAGCATGGAGCGTATCCCGTCGCTTCACGCGAAGGTCTCGTGATCGGCAGCGAAAAGGCAAAAGTGATCTCTGACGCCGGCATTACGCCGATGGGTCAGCAGAACGGGATCGTCTATCTCCTGAACGCACCGTTCAACGTGCTGCCGTACGGCGTGCCGTACCTCTACCGTTCCGTCAATAAGGACGGCAGCCTCTGCGATTTCAAATGCGAGCACTATGAGGTTTCATTCGAACTCGAGACGGCGACAGGCGCGCTTAGTGCCGGTCCGCACTTGCTGACCGACGCGGGCGTTCTGGGTTCTGAATCCGGTGCGAGCGGCGTTTCCGCGTTTGCCGTTCTTGGAAAATACCTGCCGTCCTCCGAGGAAATTTCCGCGGCGTTCGGTACCGCCGAAGAAACCGCGCTCTTGGCGCGCCAATACTCCGGACGCGCCGAGGTGCAGGCCGCCAACAGGTGGATCGTCCTTCCGATCTCGGTCGTCAGCGCTCTGG
This sequence comes from uncultured Gammaproteobacteria bacterium, assembly GCA_964347735.1. Taxonomy (GTDB): domain Bacteria; phylum Patescibacteriota; class Patescibacteriia; order SG8-24; family DYFX01; genus DYFX01. Next base: position 16,548 of record CAYFZV010000007.1, on the reverse strand, counting down.
CGGCGATCACCACGGCGGTTTCGTCCGTCATGCCGTTCGGAGGAGCTGCGCGCGTATTCCTTATGTTGTGCACGCAGCCGTTCGCGTTCCTGTCGCGGCGTAAGCGCGAACGCTGGGGCGTCGTCTATCATGCGGGGACGAAAGTGCCGCTCGATCTCGCGACGGTCCGTCTGATCGACGCCAAAACCGACCGCGTCGTCGCGACCAAAGTCACCGACAAGGACGGGCGCTTCTCATTCACGCCCGGCGCGGGCGAGTACCGGTTGGAGGCCGTCAAGCCGGGTTTCCGTTTCCCCGCAGCCTCGCTCGCGGACGTCTCCGATGACGGCGTCTTTTCCGAAATTTACCGCGGCACACTCGTACGCGCCGAAGGCAACGGGCAGGCGCTGACGATGAACATCCCGCTTGATCCCGAGCAGGACGTGGCGGTCGGCGAGCGCGAACTGCTTTCCGTGCGCAACAAAAAAACGCTGCGCAAAGCGCTGGCGTTCTCTGGTCCGCTGCTCGGCGCGATCGCGCTCGCCATCACGCCGAACATGCAGATGCTGTTGTTCCTGCTTCTGCAGCTTTTCATGTACCAGCTCTTCAAACGTCTGGACGAACCGCCGAAACCAAAAACATCGGGCGTCATCCATGACATCGACACGCGCAAGCCGATTGCGGGCGCAGTCGTCCGCGTTCTCTCGTTGCCCTACCACAAGGTGCTCGAGACAAAGCTCACCGACGCGCAGGGGCGCTACGCTTTCAACGTGGGCGCCGGCCTTTACTATCTGACGGCCATCAAGGCTGGTTACGAAAAGACGGAAACGGACGAGATCAACTTCACCCAGAACGAAAAGCCCGCCTGGATCGCCTCGGATCTGCCGATGCGCCGATCGAGGTCGAAGGCTGGATAAATTGGAGGTTTTAGGCTACCCTTACGCTATGACACTCGTTTGGATTCTGACGGCGAGCGGGCTGTCCGGATTGGTCGCACTGCTTCTCGCCCTCGCGCTCTACAAGGGAAAGCTCTGGTCGCATGACCGCTCCCACTATTTTTTGAGTTTCGCCGCGGGCACGTTGCTCACGGTGGCGTTTCTCGATCTCCTTCCGGAGACGATCGAGGCCTACGAAGGTGCCGGCGGCGAGCATGCGGTCGACACGGCGGTCTTGGCGATCCTCGGAGGTTTCCTGATCTTCTTTGTCGTTGAGAAGCTCCTGTTCTGGTATCACTGCCACGAAGAAAAATGCACCGTGCACACGTCGGCGACGATGGTCCTGATCGGCGACACGCTTCATAATTTCCTGGACGGTGCCGCGATCGCCGTCGCGTTCCTCGTGAACCCGGCGGTCGGCATCGCAACGACGGTGGCGGTGTTCCTGCATGAAATCCCCCAAGAAGTGGCTGATTTCAGCACGCTCCTCTCAAGTGGCATGTCTCCCCGCCGCGCGATAGGCTTCAATATGCTCTCGGCATTGGCCAGCTTGCTCGGCGCCTTGATCGCGTATTTCTTTTCGACGCAGTTCGCGGGCGCGCTGCCGCTCCTCTTAGGACTCACGGCTGGCGGATTCATTTACATCGCGGCCGCCGACCTGATCCCGGAAATTCATAAGGAGCGCCGGCGCGGGATGATGACCCGACAGTTCGTCATTTTCCTCGCCGGTTGTGCGATCATCTTTGCGATGACGCGATACATTGCACACTGATGAATTACGACGTTTCCCTTTTCCGCATAGTGAACGGTCTGGCGGGCCGCAACGTGGCCGCCGACGCGATTTTCATTTTCGGCGCCCATTGGCTGATCATCATGATGGCGGCGCTCGTCATCGGCTACGTCGTCGTCTCCTGGAAGACCGATCACTTCGAAGGCCGTTTCGAAAATTTTTTCCACGTCGGTCTCGGCGCCGCACTGGCTTTGATCATCGAAACCGTCATCGGTTTCCTCTGGTTCCGTCCGCGCCCGTTCGTGACGCTGCCGGATGTGGTCAAACTGATTGAAAAATCGGCACTCGAAAAATCCTTCCCTTCCGGACATGCGAGCGTCGCCTTCGCGCTGGCCTTCGGTATCTGGCTGCACAATAAAAAGTGGGGCTGGGTCATGCTCGTCCTCGCGGCGGGCGTCGGCCTTTCTAGAATATTCGTCGGCGTCCATTACCCGTCCGACGTGCTCGCGGGCGCCGTCGTCGGTTATCTTGCCGCCCGCGCCGCCGCGCCGATCAAAAAGGGGATCGAGCCGTATCTCGAATTCCTGCCGGTTTTCCGTAAATACAAAAAACGCGACGTATGAGTCTCTACGCCATTCTTCTTGCTGGCGGCAGCGGTACGCGCCTCTGGCCGGTTTCACGAAAAAAAACACCGAAGCAGCTGCAACCGATTCTCGGCGCGGACACCCTTTTGCGTTCCACCTGGAAACGCCTGCGCGCTGGCGTTCCCGCATCGCGCATCTTGGTCGTGACGAACGCTGCACAGGCGGAGTTGATCCGCAGGGATCTGCCCGAATTGCCGGAAGCGAATCTGCTTGTCGAGCCCGCCAAGCGCGACACAACCGCCGCTGTCGGTTTCGGTGCAGCCGTCGCTTTTTCGCGCGACCCGCAGGCGACGGTCGCAACGATCAACTCGGATGCGTTCGTCAAAAACGAAAAAGAATATTGGCGCGTGATCCGCGTTGCTGAAAAAGCCGCGAAAAAATCCGGCCGCCTCACACTCATCGGCGTGCGCCCGACGTATCCGGAAACGGGATACGGGTACATTAAAATGGGTTCGCAGGCGATGCGTTTCGCGCGTCCCGGCGGTCACGACGAGATCTTCGACGTTGAAGGTTTTCGTGAAAAACCCGACCTCGCCACGGCGAAAACCTACGTCGCCCAGTGGGAATACCTGTGGAATCCGACACTGATCGTCGCTGAAGCAAGGACGCTTCTTAGCGCGTTCAAGACGCACGTGCCGAAAACCTGGAAACAGTTGGAGCGCATCCGCGCGGCTTGCGGAACGAAGCGGTTTGAAAAGACGTTGGCGTCCGCATTCCAGCGCATCGCTCCGATCTCGATCGACTACGGCATTCTGGAAAAAGAAAAGAAGATGCTCGTCGTACCCGCGGATTTCGGCTGGGCCGACGTCGGGCATTGGCGCGCGGTGCATGATGTCCTTGCCGGCAAGCCGGATGCGAACGTCACGCGCGGCAGGCATGTCGGCCACGATTCCAGCGGGAATCTCCTCTATAGCTTCACCGGCAAGCTGATCGCGACGGCGGGACTCAAGGACATGATCGTTCTCGAAACCGAAGACGTCGTCTTCGTCTGCCCGAAAGACCGCGCCCAGGACGTGAAGAAACTCGTCGAGGCGCTCGAGAAGAAGCGCATGAAGAAATACCTCTAAGATGAAATCCCTCCTCGCAGGTGCCTTGATCGCGATCGTGCTCGGCGGTTTCGCGTTTTTGCGTTCCGACCGACCGGTTTCGCGCGATGCGGCGACTACGCTCTACGTCATCCACCAAGGCGACGGCGCGCGTATCATTGCACAAGGCTTGGAAAAGGCCGGCCTGATCCGCAGCGAACGCTACTTTTTGTTCACCGTGTGGCGTCGCGGGGATCAGGCAAAATTCGCGGCAGGCAGTTTCGAGTTATCGTCTTCAATGAAGACGAGCGAGATCGAGCGCGCGCTCGCCGGCGGAAAGCCCGTTTCGAACGAACGCGAAGTCACGATCGTCGAAGGCTGGACGCTTGATGACATCGCCGACTATTTGGAAGCAGAGGGTGTCGCATCCAAAGAAGAATTCATCGCGGAAGTCGGGGCGAGCGCGAAATTTTCGAAACCCGGTACGTTGCCGGATTGGGCTTCCTCGTATTCCGCGCTGATAGGGCTTCCGGCCGACGCCTCGCTCGAAGGTTTCCTCTTCCCCGATACCTACCGCATCTACGCCGACGGCGGCGCGAAAGCGCTCGTACGCCGCATGCTCGCGAATTTTGAAACCAAACTCACGCCCGAACTGCGTCAGGAGATCACGGCGCAACGCCGCTCGATCCGCGACATTGTCATTATGGCGTCGGTCATTGAACGCGAAGTGCGCGGCGCGGAAGACAGCGCGATGGTTTCCGATATTTTCTGGAAGCGCGTCATCAGTGGTCGCGGTCTCGAAGCCGATTCGACCGTCAATTACATCACCGGCCATTCGAAACCGTCCGTCACCTACCAGGAGACGAAAGTCGACAATCCCTGGAATACCTATAAATACCGCGGACTGCCGCCGGGACCGATCGGTAATCCCGGCATGACGGCGCTTCTTGCCGCTATCCGTCCCAAGAGCAATCCGTACTGGTATTTCCTGACCGACAAGGAAGGCAACGTCCATTACGCCAAGACGTTCGACGAACACATTGCCAACAAGAACAGATATCTAAGATAGGTGCCGCATGATCGCCCTGATTGTCACTGCTGTCGTTGTCCTGCTCGTCTCCTCGCTGGCTTCGCTGGCAGAGACGGCTTTTTATTCCGTTCCGTATTCCAAAGCGCTCACGCTGGCGCGATCGGGAAAACCGGGCGCCAAAGCGCTCGTACGCATCAAAGACGACATTTCGCGCGTCATCAGCGCGATCGTCATCATTGACAACATTGCCGACATTGTCGGATCGGCGGCCGTCGGCGCCTTGGCTGCGCAACACTTCGCTTCGTGGAAACTCGGCGTCTTTTTCGCGGCCTTTACGCTCATCGCCATTGTCGCGGCGAAGATCATTCCTAAAAACATCGGCGAATCGCACGCGGCCGTCGTGGCGCCGCTTCTCGCGCCCGGCACGCTGCTCGTCGTGCGCGCCTTCCTTCCCGTGCTTTGGATGATCGAGCACGTGGTCGCTCCGTTCCGTTCTAAGGAAGGACGGCAGGGCGTGAGCGAAGACGAGATCAAGATCATGGCCCATATGGGACACGCTTCCGGCAGCGTTGAAGCCGACGAATCCCGCATGATCCGCCGCGTGTTCCGTTTGAACGACATTACTGCCGACGACATGATGACGCAGGCCGCGTTCGTGGAATCGATTCCCGGCGAAACGTCGCTCGGCGAGCAGCGGCGGCGCGTGCTCGATCTGCGGCATTCGCGCGTGCCGGTCACCGGCGAAGATAAGGATCATATTCTGGGCGTGGTGCTGACGCGCGATTTGATTTCCGCGATCGCGCGCGACGAATTCCAGGCGACGCCGATGGATTTTCTGCAGGAAGCGCTGCGCGTGCGCAACGACACGCCGGCCGACGATCTACTCCCGCTGTTCCAAAAGCGCGAGCAGCATCTCGCGATTGTCGAAGACGCCGACGGCTGCATGGTCGGCGTGGTTACGCTTGAAGACGTGCTGGAAGAGCTGGTCGGAGAAATCACCGACGAAAAAGACGTGCGGCCGGAGACGATCAAGCGCATTTCGAAAACCGAAATCATGGCCGACGAAGGCACGGATATTGGCAAGGTCAACCACTTTTTCAACACGGCCATAGACTTCAACGGCACGATCGGCGACTACGTGATTGAGAAATTCGGACGCCGGCCCAAGGTCGGCGAGACGCTTGACGAAAGCGGCCTGAACTTCGTAATCTCATCCATGTCGCGCACGCGACCAAAGCTCATTACCGTCCGCAAGCGCGGATAACAAGGCAGGTTCGAATGGCCGAGAAAATTGTTCCGCTTGCTCCCTTGCGCGCGGTGTTGGAAGGGGAGCAGGACCCGTCGCACAACCCTGACGTCTTCGCCAGGCTCGTCGGCGTGTTTCTGGAAATCCAAGGCAACGGTCCTTACCTCGTGCTTTGCAAGGTCGCCTTCGGCCAGCCTCTTCGAGGCAAAAAATCCTTCTTCGATCACTGGGCTGCGGGTTTGACGACGCCGACTCCGCTCATGCGGGAAAAGGTGGTACGGCACATCCGCGCGTACCACGATGAGGTTTCAAAGAAGGTGACGTGAGCATGGACCCCGCCAAGTTCCAACTGCAGAAAGAAGCGCTGCTAAAACTGATCGATCTCTGGGACGGTTCCGATCGCGGCTTCAGCGACATCGTGCGCAACGCCCTCGATCTGGATCCGAAAGTCGCCGGCACGTTCACGAAGCAGTATGGCGTCACAAGCATTCGACTCCGTGAGTGGGGGAGGCGGCAGAATCTGCCGGGATCGTTCCGTGACCAGGACCAGTACGTCGAATTCATCAAAGGGTATTTCATCGCATCATAGCGGGAGTCCGTCTCCCGTTTTTTCTTTTGCGTATTGACGTGAAGCGCGTTTTGGCGTACAACTACCAGCGTTCTTTGGAGGAACACATGTCCGAAGCGATTGAAGCTCTTGTGCGGAACATGATCAGCGCGCATGACGCGCAATGGCAAGAGGGCTGGTCTTCTCAATCCGACGGCTGGCTGTCTGCCGGCGTATCGACGTTGCTGATCGAGTTGCTGCTTCGTTACGCAGCCAATGATACGGCGCGCGTGGAAACCTACGTGCTGATGCGCAAGGAGTACCTGCGCAGGGCGGCGATGGATCAGACGCGCTTCAAGGCCGATCTGGCAGACTTCGTCATTCCGCTCGTGGAGGAACGCGGTGAAGCCGTGTTACGCGAGGCGTGGAAGACGCTCAAGGGGCGACTCCCCAAACGGAAGCTCGTACGCGCGGCGGTCGCCGCTTTCCGCGAAGCAGGCTTGCCGGAGGATCCCTGGCTCTATCTCGAGCCGCAGATCGATCGCTACGCCGCCGTTTTCGACTTGAGTCTGGACGGCTTGATCGGTCGAGGCAAGAAGTTCGCACTCAAGAAGCTTATCCAGCATTACGCCAAAGGGGACGCCGATGCCGAATGATCTCGTGGAGAGTCTTCTCAAAAAGATCGACGCCTATGACGGCAGCGAAGAACACTTCGCCGCACTCGTCGCCGAGGCACTAGGGCTCGCCTCGAGTCACCCTACGTTTGCCGAGATTCAAAAGGAGCTCGCCATTCGGAGCGGACCCGTAGCCGTCTCGACAGTCGGATATTGGGCGCGTGATGCCATGACCCCCGGCCCCAACGTGCGCGAGTTCGTGCTCCAGGAATTGGCCGATATCCTCGTCGAAAGCCGCTCTCCATGAGCGGTTTTTTATGTCCCTGAGCGAAGTCGAAAGGTTTGCCTTGTTCGCCGTTCGGAAGATAGACTGCGAGCACATGAAAACGTACGTCCTCAAAAAAGCCGGCGGCGCGCCGGAGTTCCGCATCGATTACGCGGCGGAATTGAACGAAGAACAGCTCGCGGTCGTCGTGAACGGCGACGGGCCGTGTTTGGTCTTGGCCGGCGCCGGTTCCGGAAAGACGCGGACGATCGTGTATCGCGTGGCGTATCTTTTGGAAAAGGGCGTCCCTCCGGAACAGATTCTGCTTCTCACCTTCACCAACAAGGCGGCGCGCGAAATGCGCGAACGCGTGGCTGAACTCATTGGGGCGGAGCCGTCGCGTCTGTGGGGCGGCACCTTCCATCACGTCTGCCACCGCATTCTGCGCGAACGGGGGAGTCGCGTCGGACTTCGCGAAGGCTTTACGATTCTTGATTCCGAAGACGCCAAAGACCTGATGAAAGCTTGCGTGCGCGAAATCGGCGTCGATACGAAAGCCAAACGCTTTCCTTCACCGGCCGTGCTCTTGAGCCTCGCCTCTTTTTCGTTCAACGCGGGTTTGTCGATCTCTGAAACCGTCGAAGCGAAACACCCCGTTTTCCGCGACCACCTCTCTTCGATCGAAGACGTCATTGCGCGCTACATGTCGAAGAAGCGCGCTTCAAACGCGGTCGATTTCGACGACTTGCTCCTTTTGACCGCCAAGCTGTTGCGCGAAGATGAAACCTCACGTCTGCGGTACGCGGAACAGTTCCGTTACATCCTGGTCGACGAATATCAGGACACGAACCGCGTGCAGGCGGAGATCGTTTGCCGGCTCGCGACCGTCCACGGCAACGTGGTCGTGGTCGGCGACGACGCGCAATCGATTTATTCGTTCCGCGGCGCGGACATCCGGAATATCCTGGCATTTCCGAAACTTTTTCCTGCCACGAAAACGTTCCGTCTCGAAACGAACTACCGATCGACGCCGGAAATTCTCGAGCTCGCCAATGACGTTATCTCGAAGAACGTCGAACAGTTTCCGAAAGAGCTCAAAAGCGTGAAGCCGTCGTTCGCCAAACCGTCGGTGGTGAACGCCGTCTCGGGCGCGCAGGAAGCCGAATTCATCGCCCAGCGCATGTTGGAGCTCCGAGATGAAGGCACGCCGTTCGACGAAATGGCCGTACTCTTCCGCGCGACCTTCCATTCGCAGGCGCTGGAATTCGAATTGATGAAACGCGGCATTCCGTACGACTACCGAGGCGGCATGAAGTTCTTCGACCGCGCGCATATCAAGGACGCGCTCTCATTCTTGCGCGTCAGCATCAACAAGGACGACGAGGTCGCCTGGATGCGCGTGTTATCCCTTCAAGTTGGCATCGGCCCGATGACCGCAGTGCGGTTGTTCGAACGTGTGCGTGCGATGCCGACGCTCGACGATATCGGCGACGAGTTGGCTGTCGGTCTTCCGAGCCGGGCCGTTTCCGGCTGGAAAGCGTTTTTAAAAACGTTCACCGCGGTGCTCGACGCACGTCCGTCGCCTTCGTCCCTGCTGCGCACGGTGGCGGATTCTGAATACAAGGTCTATCTCGAAAACGAATACCCGGACTACCGCGACCGCCTGGAAGATCTCGAACAGATCGCGGGCTTCGCGGAACAATATCCCGACGCAGAATCCTTCCTGGCTGACGCGGCGCTCCGCGACGACATCGCCGCCGCGGGCAAGAACGCGCGCATCCTTACGAAAGAAGACACCGACGAGGGCAAGGTCGTCCTCTCGACCATCCATCAGGCCAAAGGCCTTGAATGGGACGCAGTCTTCGTGATCCATATGACGCAAGGCGCGTTTCCGAACAAACGCGCGCTGGTGGAAGGGGATGCGGGCTCCGGCTTGGAGGAAGAGCGGCGCCTGTTCTACGTGGCCGTCACGCGTGCCCGCCGCGATCTCTGGCTGACGTACCCGCTCTCCACCGGCTACGGCGATTTTTCTTTCGAGCCGAAATCCGAGTTCCTTCAGGAACTTTCCCCGCGCCTCGTCGAGGAAGTTCGTATCGAGGAATCCTACGACGACTTGCCGTCGATCTCCTACGATGAAAACGGCGACCCGATCCAGCGCAAAGGATTGTTAAAGAACATCGACGAGTATTAAAAAAGCCCCGGGAAGAATCCTAGGGTTTTTTGATGACGCCTTCTGCGTTGGTGACGCCGGCATGCACGATCAGTTTCTGCAGGAGATGAGAACTGAAGAACGTGATGAAATTCACGCTGCTCTCTTCGAGCGGTGCGATCTGTTCCGGCAGGCGGAAGCGCCCGCCGCCGGCACCCTGCTTGGTGCCGCCGGTCGTCTTATTGAACAGGCGGTGCAGCACATCGTTGACGTTGCCGCCCTCGCCATTGCTGCGGATCGAGTAACGGATCTCGGAGCCGCACAGTCCCCAGACGATGGTCGTATGCGTACCTTCGTACTTGTGGAGGTGGTCGGCGTAGATCGAGATGTCGTCTCCGTCCTCTTCGGTGAGGTGACTGCTCGGATGCGAGATCTGGTACTCCTCGACGTCCTCGCAGTTCGTCAGTACTTCGGCCAGGATCAAACGACAACGTTTGGTCAGGCGGTAGTTGCAGCACTTCGAGAAGAGATCGGTGTTGCCCACCTCCCGTGCTTGCGCGTACGCGTCGATGTCCTGTTTCGTGACGAATTCCGATGCCAGCCGGTTCGAATCGGTATAGATGCCGATCGCCGCCAGCGTCGCCAGCGTCATATCGATCGGTACCTCGAGCTTTTTGGCCAGGATCCAGGCCAGGGTCGTCGCGGCCACGGTCGGTGCATTCCACAAGAAATGTTCGCGCGGCGCCTTATCCGGCACTTTGCCGTTGGTGTGGTGGTGATCGATGAAACCGACAAAGTGTTCCAGGCAGAACTTGGTGTTCGCCAGGCGCGTGTCGGGAATCTTCGATGAATCCACCAGCATCTGCAGGCAACCTTCCGGCATCTCCTCGATCTTCATGATTTCGCTCATGAGATTGAACCTGTCGAAAATTTTGTGGTTCTGCCGGTGACCGACGGTTCCGGCGTAAAAGATGCCGGCGACCTCCATACCGAGATGTTCGAGAATCGCGCGCATCAGCTTGGCGCAGGCCACGCCGTCGGGATCGATCTGCGCGATGATCAGCGCGATTTGCGCTTTCTTCTCGATCCAGAGGCTTACCAGGCTGCGAAACGACTCGATCTGCTGGGGCTTGATCTCCGGCTCTTTGATATAAATGGACATTGCGAAAGACCTCGTGTTCCACCCGGAACGATGCTCACGGTACACCCTTTACGCGTCGTGTCAATGTGCTAAATTTGTGCCGGAGGATCGCGTATGCCCCAACTCGTGCTCGGCAAGGAATACGAAAAGAAGTTCCTCGTGCGCGTGGGTGAACTGCCGCACGGTCTTTTGAAAAACGGTCAAGAAATCGAGCAGGGCTATCTCTCGTTGTCGCCGCAGGTGCGCGTCCGTCTGATGGGCGGCGAAGGCATTCTCGAGCTGAAAGCGGATGAGAACGTCGAGATTGAACTCGGACGCGTTTCGCTGGCCGAAGGCCGTCGCCTCTTGCGCGCGTACGCAAGCAACATCGCTTCCGTGATCCACAAAGAACGCCACGTCTTCCCGACGGGCTTCGACGCGCTGAAATGGGAGATCGATTTTTTCCGAGGCGAGAACGAAGGACTCGTCATCGCTGAACTTGAAATGCCGAAGAAGAACTACGTGTTGAAACGCAAACGCCGGCCCGCATGGCTTGGCGAAGAAGTCACGGATGATCCGCGCTTCAAAAATAAAAATCTGGCGGTGCGTCCGTTCACATCCTGGTCGAAGAGCGACCGCAAGCAGATCCTCAAAATCATGGGCATATAGCCCATTTTTTGTATGTGGATAACCAGGGTTGTGCCGGAGGACACAGGTTCTATACTAGAGGCGCCTAAAGGAAATGCTTATGTTGATCCGGACGCAATTCATTGCACGGAAAATCGGACACTTCCTTGTGGTAGCAGAGAACTCTTCATCGTGAAGAGTTTTTTGATCGCTCCTTGATCGGAGCTCTTTCCAACGTTCGCAGGCCAAAGAGGTATGTCATGTCGAAGAAGAAGACCCCGCGTGAAATCGTCGCGGCGGCCGCTTCAGCGGTCTGCGGCGAGCCTCGCGTGATCACGTACGAGGAACGGCGCGAAATCGACGTTCGCTGCGCGAAGCAGGATGTCCATGCGCGCATCGGCGAGCATCTCCGAGAGCTCGGGTACGGACAGCCTGCGCCTGCGCGCGAGCAGTCCAGGATCCTCAAGCTGATCGAGACCGCTTTCAAACAGGCGGCCGAAATCAAGGATCACGAGGAGCTGCGGAAGCGCGAGCAAGTACTGTTGGAAGAGATCCGCGAGACGACCGAGGACATCGGCATTCCCATGCCGTCCTGGGACACCGTCAAGCTGATCGCTCGCACGAACGCCTGGCCCGTCTGGCCCAATATGGGCCAGAAGAACCAGGCCAACAGCAAGGAACAGCGGGCTGTGAAGGCTCTGCGCGACTTCGCCAGGGTCTACAACGACTACAAGACGTGTCCGCTCATGCACGACCTGCTCCGGGTGCTCTACCCGGGTGACACGGTCAAGGATAAGCGGCGCACCTTGAAGCGGCAGATCGAGACCTACACCAAGTTCCGCAAGGAGCACCAGGAGATCGATCTCCCGGAGCTCATCCTGCGGCAGGGTAAAGACGGCAGCGTCATCGGAATTCCCGAAGGCGTCCGTGAACAGCTCGACAACTTCCGTATCGACGTGAAGAAGGCGAGCCAGGCCAAGGGACTCATCGTGACGTCCGCGCAGTTCGGCGCAGCGCTCAACAAGGATGCGTTCGACGCATTCAAACGGTACGCCAAGCATCTCGGGTACACGTTGATCGTCATGCCGATCAAGTACGGCGCGATCAAGACCGTCTACCAGAGGGAGCTCGACAAGCGCGTGCTCATGTCCACCTTCGACGAGGATCTCATGGGCTACATGCTCTTCGAGAACCTTAGTTTCGCGGGAGGCATGCTCACGCTCAACGTCATCCGCTTGCGGCCGACGCTGACCCGGTTCCTCACGGATCCGATGTGTGAGCGCGGCGGCAACGAGTCGCAGATCTTCGCGGCGCCGAAACTCGAACTCGAGTATCGTCCGCGCTTGATGCACGACTACGCGAAGGCGATCATGACGACGGGCGCGGTCACGCATCCGAACTACAACGTCGACAACCTCGGGCAGCAGGACCGTACGGGCGAGATCGCCCGCGCGGAGCACACCTACTCGGCGATTATCGTCGAGTTCTCGAGCAAGAAGACGTTTCACTTCCGGCAGCTGCTCGCGAACACCAAGGGCGAGTTCTACGACATCGATCCGATCCGAGGCGGCGCGGTCTACGTGACGCCGAAGATGATCGAGCATCGACCGGATGACGTTATTGGCGCCGTGCTGGGCGACTGGCACGTCGGCAAGACGCATCCGGATGTCCGGACGATCACGTTCGAGGACATGCTGCAGAAGCTCAAGCCGAAGCACGTGATCCTCCACGACCTGTTCGACGGCGACAGCATGAGTCACTGGGAAGAGCGGCAGGCCTCGCGGCGCGCCTACAAGGGCGCACTCGGGACCTCCTCCGTCGAGAAAGAGCTCCATGACCTGGTCAAGGAGCTCGACTGGATGGGAGAGCGCTTGCCCGGCGCGGAGCTGCACGTCGTGGCCAGTAACCACAACGAGTTTCTCCGGCAGTGGATCGAGGAAATGCGTTGGGTCAAGGACAACACCAATATGGCGATCGGCGCCAAGCTCTTCGATGCGTTGCAAGACGACATGAAGAAGCGCGGACCGGCGGCGTACAAGCTGTCGCCCATGGATCCCGTCAATTGGTGGATCAAGCAGCACGCTCCGAAGGTGCGGACCCACGGTCGGACCAGCAAGCTGGTCTTGCCGGAAGGACCGGACAGCAAGAAGATCCTCTGCTCGCTTCACGGCGACATTGGACCTCGCGGGCAAAGAGCCGGTGCGATGAACCCGTTCCGCAAGTGGAACCACTGGATCATTATCGGCCACAGCCACGACGCGGCCATCCTCGGTCCCATCTGGCGCGTCGGAACCTCGACGCACCTGACGGACCACTACGTGAGCGGCCCGGCAACCAACTGGACGCACACGCACGCGCTCATTTATGCCAACGGTCAGCGTCAGCTGATCAACATCATGAATGGCACGTACCACGGCCGGAGCAAGCACCGGCCGAAGAGCGCCGGTCTCGAATCGGAAGGCGCCAAGTCCAAAGCCTCGAAGAAGAAGGCTGCTGGGCGCAACAAGCGCTGAAAAAACGAACGCCCCTGACCATCGTCGGTCCGGGGCTTTTTCTTTCTCTCAACGCTGCTCTTTCGGCGCTTGCGGCGCCGGTTGGCCGGTGGCGGGTTGGAACCCGGTTGAACCCGGCTTCACGACGGAGAGATCAAACCCGAGATCCTCCTTGATGACGGCGAAGAGTGTCGGGCTGGAGATCGAGAAGACGTCGCCACGGCCGCGCGGATCGAACAGGAAAGCGCCGAAGATGTACGTCTCGGCCGTGCGCGGCGCTTCATCAATACTCGCGATAATCGTTTTTTCGGCGGAGGTAACGGCACGTTCGACAGGTACCTGCGCGAAGACTGCGAGGCTGCGGCTCACGGCGACCTTCGCGTCAAACGCGAGGGTCGCGCGCTTCTTTCCCATGATCGCGGGCTTTACGTCGCCGTTCGCGTACGCCAACTCGGCGGCCGGAGAGAACTCGAGGATAAGACGCGTCCAATGCCCGTCGGGAATCTTTTCGCTTATCGCCTTCTCGACGATGCCGGATTGCAACATGACGCGTTGTGCGCCTTCGAAGACGGCCGCGCTTTTCCCGTTCGCATCGGTCAGCGTGGCTTTGATCAGCGTGAGTTCCGCGCGCACCGCTCCGTCCGGCAAGGCGGGCGGGGGAGCAAGATAGACATTGATCGCGCTGTTGCGCGCCGGGCCGGTCTCTTCGGTTGCGGGCGGTGTTGGTTTCTCCACGGGCGGCGTCGCAAAGGGCGGCAAGCCGAGGCGCGGTGCGATCAACAACAACCAGAGCGCACCGCCGCCGATCAGAAGGATCGCGGCGGCGAGCAGGATGGAAAACGTCGAGCGTTTCATACGCAATCAGTATACACGTCCTTGGGGAAAAACGTTGTTGACATCCACCCCCTCGAAGACTAAGGTTGGACGGCATTTCCTCCATGAAAACAGCCGAATCCGTCACCGAAGGACATCCCGACAAAGTCTGCGACCAAATCGCGGATGCCTTGCTCGACGAATACCTGCGCCGCGACTCCCGAAGCCGTGTCGCGCTCGAGGTCTTCGGTTCGCACGGCATGTTGATGGTCGGCGGCGAGGTGACCTCGCAAGGCGAGGTCGACATCGAAGCGATGGCCAAGCACGTCTACAAGCAGATCGGTTATGACGACGAGCTCGAAGTCTTCGTGAACATCGAGCTGCAGTCCGGCGACATCGCGCAGGGCGTCGATGTCGGCGGAGCGGGGGACCAGGGCATCATGTACGGCTACGCGACGGTCGAAACGCCGAGCCTCATGCCGGCACCGATCGCGCTCGCGCATGCCCTGTCGACAAGCCTCGCTGATCTCCGCCGTCATGACGCGGCGTTTTCCTGGCTGCGTCCCGACGGTAAAACTCAAGTCACCATGGATCACGGTCGCGTCACGACTGTCGTCGTTTCAACGCAGCATGCGCCGGAGGTCGCGCAAGAACAGATCCGCGCGCAGGTGATCGAACGCGTGATCGTTCCTGTCATCGGATCGGTCGACGGCGTCGAAGTCCACGTCAACCCGACCGGACGTTTTGTTGTCGGCGGTTTCACGGCCGATACCGGGCTTACGGGACGCAAACTCATGGTCGATACGTACGGCGGCATCATTCCGCATGGCGGCGGCGCGTTTTCCGGAAAGGATTCCACCAAAGTCGACCGTTCGGCCGCCTACATGGCGCGTTTCGCTGCCAAGAACTTGGTAGCAGCCGGCTACGCCAAGAAGTGCATGGTTTCGGTTGCCTACGCGATCGGCAAGGCTGATCCGGTCATGCTGACGGCGCGTTCCGAAGACGGACGCGATTTGTCGCCGCTTGTCCAAAAGTATTTTGATTTCCGCCCGCAGGCGATCATCGAACGCCTTGATTTGCGCAAGCCGATCTTCCGCGCTTCGGCGGCCTACGGCCATTTCGGCCGCGAGCAGTTCCCTTGGGAACGCCTGATCGAACTGAAGTGAAAGAGTAAGCCCCGTCGCGACGTCGGGGTTTTATGATAGAATACCCCTGCTATGCGCATGAAAACGCTGATCGTCAGTATGCTCGCCGTGCTTGTCCTGGCCGCCGCCGGGATGGCGTTTGCATTCCGCGGTTCGCTGCGCGACGCCGTTGCGGAGCGGATGAAGCCGGAACTGCCCGACGCGCAGCCGTATGTCCCCCCTGCACAACCCGCGGACATCCAGCCGAAACCCGAACCGAAGCCGGTCCCCACCCCGACTCCGAAGCCCGCTCCGGCACCAACACCGGCGCCAGTGCCTCCGTCGAAACCAACATCCAAAGAAGCTAATCTTGCCGTGCCGTTCACGTCGCAAGCGCCGAAAGCGGATTGGAGCATGCCTTACCAGGAAGCTTGCGAAGAAGCCTCGCTGCTCATGGTCAACGCGTATCTGACGAACGCCGGCTCTTTTACGTCTGATACGGCAACCGCGCAGATTCTCGAGCTCGTGGAGTGGGAAAAGCAGCACTTCGGATTTTACGAAGACACGAACGCCGAAGAAGTCGCCGAAATGGCGCGCGAACGTTTCGGTTTCGCCAAATCGCGGGCCGTGAGCATCACGTCGATCGACGACGTCAAAGCACAGATCGACAAAGGCTTGCCCGTGATCCTGCCCGCCGCGGGACGCCAACTGTACAATCCCAACTTTTCCGGCGCGGGCCCGCCCTATCACATGCTCGTCGCGAAAGGGTATACGAAAGACGGCTTTATCATCACCAACGATCCCGGCACACGCAAAGGTGCGGACTATCTTTATAAGGCCGACGTGCTTTGGAACGCGATTCACGATTGGAACGGCGGCGATGTCGATAACGGGGCAAAAAAAATGGTCATTGTCGAATAATCTTATGGAAAATCTCACATTCGATCTCGAAGAGTTGTACCAAGCCGTGAAAGAACGCGCTTTGGCCGAAGGTGCGTATACGCATGAGGAGTGGTCCGACGTTATCGATATGACGATTCAGGACCGTGAAGAATTCGCGGAGGTGCATGACGACGAAGAGCTCTCGGCCGTCAAAGAACAGCTCAAGGAGCGCTACGCGGAATTCAAAAAAGAAATCCCGGAAGCATGAACGCAAAACATCCCGTCTCGCGGGATGTTTTTCATGGTGGGTCGGCCGGGGATTGAAC
>CAYFZV010000006.1:0-19976 GCA_964347735.1 uncultured Gammaproteobacteria bacterium | reverse complement strand
AACGCAGAAAATCCTCCCGGTGGAGGAGGTGGCGGCG
The DNA here is from genome assembly GCA_964347735.1 of uncultured Gammaproteobacteria bacterium. Taxonomy (GTDB): domain Bacteria; phylum Patescibacteriota; class Patescibacteriia; order SG8-24; family DYFX01; genus DYFX01. The sequence goes on along the minus strand of CAYFZV010000006.1, from coordinate 19,939 downwards.
GAGGCGGCGGAGGTGGAGGCGGTGGAGGCGATGCTCGTCCCCCGCCGGTCGTTCCCCCGGTCCCACCAGTTCCAGAACCAGGAGCGGCTGCTTGTAATGGGGCTGATTTTAATAGTGATGGTAAAGTAAACTCCGTAGACTTCTCTATTTTGCTTGCATTTTGGCAAAAACTTCCGCCATTCAAAAATCCTTGCGTTGATATAAACAAAGACAACCAAGTAAATTCGGTCGACTTCTCGATCTTGCTCTATCAATGGAACAAATAGCTGTGAACAAGCTATTTAACAAAAAAATACACTTCTTCATCCTGGCATTCAGCGCAGTGTTGTTGCCGCATTCGGTTTTTGCTTCCACGGTGTACATCGATACACATCACTCGGAATTTTTTGTCGGCGATACCATCCTGTTCAGTGTGCGTGTCAATTCTGAAAATACAAATATCAACGCGGTTGAGGGGGGCGTTTTGCTGGACTATTTGGCGGATGCGGTTTCTTTGGCCGACATCAATACTGCGGGTTCTCAATTTTCTCTTTGGCCCGGTAAGCCTTTTCCATCCGAAAACCTCACGAGTATTTCTTTTGTCGGCGGATCCCCCGGGGGTCTTGTATCCGAAGATGCGGTTATTTTTAACTTTGTTCTGAAATTGAAAGCGGCGGGTCAAATCACACTGTCGCCCAGCACGATCGGTGTGTATATAAACGACGGCAAGGGCACAAAAGATAGCGTGAGCGTGAGAGATTTAGTGATCAACGTTTTACCCGCGAAACCGGATGCGCCGTCGGCGGATGATTGGAATGCGATCATCGCTCGTGACAAGACGGCGCCCGAACCTTTTGAAATGAGGCTTGCGAGAGAGCCTTCTATTTTCGATAACCGGTATTTCATCAGTTTTTTTACGACGGATGCGGGATCAGGAGTCGCCTATTATGAAGTTCAAGAGGGAGAGAGTGGTTTCGTACGAGCGGAGAGTCCGTATGTATTAAAGGATCAATCTTTGTCCGGTCCAATAAAAGTTAAGGCTGTTGATAAAGCCGGCAATGAAAGGACGGCGGAATTACTGTCAGACGCTGCACCCCTCGTAGAGCCTGTTCCCTCGTATAAAAATCGTCCGTTTTGGATGATGGCAATCTTCGTGATTGTTCTAGCGGTCGCTTCTCTTCTATGGAGGATTGCGTGGAGAAAAAAGTAAAAAAGTTTTTTTGGACAGCGTGTTTGGTTCTTTCGTTTTTTATTTTTAATGCGGCTGCCGCCCAGGCCGCGACGTTATATTTTTCTCCATCTTCCGGCAGTCATGCGGTGGGAGGCATTTTGTCAACCAGTGTTTTTGTAAATACACAGGAACAAGCCATTAATAATTCGGATGCGGTCATACATTTTCCAGCGAATCTACTGGAAGTTGTTTCGGTCAGCAAATCCGGTTCAATTTTTTCCTTATGGGTTGGAGAGCCGGCTTTTTCCAATAACGCCGGGACGATTAGTTTCAACGGCGGTTTGCCGACGCCGGGCTATACCGGTTCGGCAGGGAAAATTATCAGCATTGTCTTTAGGCTAAAGGAAGCCGGTTCGGCTTCATTGATTTGTTCTTCGGCTGCCGTACGAGCGAATGACGGTTTCGGCACCGATGTTTTGAAGGGCTGCGGCCAGGCTCAATTTACCTTGCATGCGCAAGAACAACCGGCTCCACCTCCATCCGCACCAGTCACCGGTACTCCGGCCGCTCCGGTCGTCACCTCTTCCACGCATCCGGATCCTAACCGCTGGTACAACAGCAATGATCCGAAATTTGCATGGACGCTTCCCGGTGGCATCACGGGCGTGAATGTGCTCATGGATCGTGATCCGGCACGTGACCCAGGCACACGTTCGGACGGCAGGTTCTCGAGCTTCAGCTACGATGATGTGGGCGATGGCATGTGGTATTTCCACATCAAACTTCAAAACGCCAACGGGTGGGGTCCGGCCAGCCATTTCCGCTTCAATATCGACACGGTGGCACCCGAGGGCTTGACCGTTTCTCTTGACGTGGAGGCTCCGACCACGAATCCAAGCCCCGGCCTCCAGCTGATGGCAACGGATAACGTTTCGGGCGTTGCGTACTACGAAGTCGCGATCGACGGAGGCGAGTCCATCCGCGTGGCCGCCGGCGAATTTACGGACGGAAAGTTTTGGCCTCTGCCGAAGGTGACGGCGGGCGATCACACGCTCGTGGTACGCGCCGTGGACCAGGCAGGCAACGCGTCAGCGCCTGTGACCAGGACCTACACCACGCTGGCACTCCAACCCCCGCTCATTGAAAAATACCCAGAGTTCTTGACGCAAGGCGAGGCCATGGAGCTGAAGGGCTCTACGTACCCGGATGCAAACGTGACGCTCGAGCTCAAGTCCGATTTCGGCTTTAGTGATCTCCAGGAAGTGAAGAGTGATGCGGGAGGGCGATTTGCTCTTACCTGGCCGCGCCGCATCCGAAACGGTGAGTACACGCTGCGCGCGCGTGTCACTGACCAACTCGGCACGCAAAGCGATTGGTCCGCCGGTGTTTCGATCTCGGTCTCCTCGCCCGCGGTGTTTCGTATCGGCAACTTCGTCATTACCTACTTCGCGCTTTTCCTGATCCTGCTCGCCCTGCTGGCCGTACTCGTCTTCTTGCTGTGGCTCGAAAAACGCGAGTGTCACGAGAAGAACCTGCGACTATTGAAAGAGATCCGCGAGGTGGAGCAGACCGTGCATAGCGCCTTTAATAAATTGCGCGAGGACATGCACCGTCAGCTCAAATTGATCGAAAAGGCGAAGACCGTCCGCCAGCTTACCCAGGAGGAGGAAGCCATCGCGCAGCGTCTCAAGAAGGACATCGACCTGGCCCAAAAAATGATCGGCAAAGAAGTGGCAGATGTCCGTAAAGTCGCAAGTGAACCGAAGAAGGAGTAAACCGAATTCTTGTTCAGAGGCACGCCCCTGCGCGGTTCTGAATGCATCTCAAAAAAAATGAGCCCTCCGCGCAACGCGCGAAAGGCCGGACTAACGCACAGCGACAATGGCCGGACTGTTGTTCCCGTAACGGTAGTCGAGACTGTAACCCATCGAGGTCCACCCGTTGCCGCGTCGGCACAGGTTCCGCACGCACAGGTCACCGAGCAGGTTGCGGTAGATGGTCCCCCAGAAGTAGACATTTCTATCACCCCACTCTTTGGGTATGAACCGCTGGTTCTCCTTGCGGAGGAGCCAGTCGAGCAGATTGGCATTGAAGATCGGCTGGGCTTTCAGCTTCTTGAGAAGCTTGCGGCCTTCGACGTGCTCTCCGTTCTTCTGCTCTGCAGAAAGATAGAGGCCGATCTTCGTAGGATAAAAGTCGAACGTGCCGCCCTTCGTATGCGTTTCGAGCGTGTACTCATTCGGAATGAAGGGGTCGGCATCGAGATCAATGATGCTGTCGAAACCCTCTTCGATCAACTTCTGGAGGCCGACGAGCGTAGCTTCGACGGGCAGGGTGCCTTGCATGAGGCGACGGTACATTTCCTGTGTACGGCGGGTGAACGTGGCGATCTGTTTCGTGTTCAAGACGCACTCCTTCGTATGCGCGACGATCCGTCTTGCGACACCCCGACCATCGGAGCGTCATACGACAGGCCGCGACGCGACATGCCGCGAAGATGCCACGGGGCTGACCTTTTGTAAAGCATTGTGCAGGACCCTTGTTACGATATTCGGCCTTTAAGCTCAACCATTGACGTTTCAAGGGTTCCGTGGTACTCTACAACCTTAATCAGGAGCCCCACTCTCATGGGGCTGGACTCGATCCCGTAGCGGCAGTTGTCGTGACGTAGGGGCCTCGGGTCACTCACAACACTTCTTTCATGTCGCAATCGCAATCGTCCGGCGACGCCCAGTCCTTCCACGGACTCGGCATCGCCCCTAAATTGTTGGATATCCTGGGCAAGCACAACTACTCCGTGCCGACCCCCATCCAGCAAAAATCCATCCCCGTCTCCGTTGAAGGGAAGGATATGATCGGCATCGCACAGACCGGCACCGGCAAAACGCTGGCGTTCGGCGTTCCGATGCTCCAGCGCCTGGCCATCCACAAAGGACGCGGCTTGGCTCTTTTGCCGACCCGCGAGCTCGCGCTCCAGGTCGACGAAACGCTCCATAAGCTCGGCAAAGACATGGGCATCCGCACGGCGGTTTTGATCGGCGGCGCTTCGATGCGCCAGCAGATCGAAAACCTGCGCCGCAACCCGCATGTCATCGTGGCGACCCCGGGCCGCCTGATCGATCACCTCCAACAGAAGACCGTCGATCTCTCGGATGTGAAGATCCTCGTCCTCGACGAAGCTGACCGCATGCTCGACATGGGTTTCCTGCCGCAGATCAACCGCATCCTCCGCACCGTGCCGAAGGATCGCCAGACGATGCTTTTCTCGGCCACCATGCCGGACGATATTGTCCGCATCGCCGCTGATCACATGAAGACGCCGGTTCGCGTCGAGATCGCCCGTCAGGGCACGACCGCCGACACCGTCTCGCAGGAACTCTACGTCGTCCGCAGGGACCAAAAGCTGCGCTTGCTCGACAAGATCCTCGACGAGCAAAAAGGCTCCGTCCTGGTCTTCTCTCGCACCAAATTTTCCGCCAAGAAAATCGCCCGCGCCGTCCGCGGCATGGGCCAGACAGCCGATGAGATCCACTCGAACCGCAGCCTCAACCAGCGCAAGGCCGCTTTGGAAGGCTTCAAGACCGGCAAGCACCGCGTGCTCGTCGCCACCGACATTGCTGCCCGCGGCATCGACGTGACCGGCATCGAACTCGTCATCAACTTCGACGTGCCGGAGAATCCGGAAGACTATATTCACCGCATTGGCCGCACCGGCCGCGCGGGACGTCTCGGCAAGGCGATCACCTTCGCCCAGCCCGACCAAGGCAGCGAGGTCCGCGACATCGAGCGCTTGACGCGCAAGATGCTGCCGATCACCCCTTTGCCGAAAGAACTCCCGGCTGATCGCCCGATGCATCATGAAGTCGAACGCCCCGACCAGGGCGTCTGGCAGCCCCGTGGCGGAAGCCGCAGCGGAGGTTATCAGGGTCGTTCGTCCCACAGCGGTGGAAGCCGCAGCGGAGGCTACCAGGGTCGCTCGAGCGGCCAGGGCGGCTACACGCCGCGCCCAGCTGGCTCCTCCAGCCACACCGGCCACACCCAGAGCGCCAGCTCGTCCCATCAAGGCACGAGTTCGACCTCCCAGGGCCAGAGCCGCCCCTCTTCCGGCGGCTACGGCGGCAAAAAAGGCGGCAAGCGCCGCATGCCCCCGAAGAAGTTCTACTACGCCGTCTGAAGACTAAAAAGGACACCTCTCGCGGTGACTGCCGCTCCGACCAACGGGTCTGCGCGGCAGTCACACGCTACGGTGTCCTTTTTGATTTATTCCGATTTTTCCAAAATCAATCTCTTTTCGAACCCGCCGCGTTCCCCTTCTTTCTTGATGCGCAGCGCTTCGACTTCGAGCGGATCGAGACCGAGCTGCAGGCAAAGCGCTTTGACGACCTCGAGAATATCCGCGAGCTCTTCGGCGTTGCGATCGCGGTCGAACTCGTCGACTTCCTCGCGCAGCTTGGCGACCAGCCTGGCGAGATACTCGGCGTCGTCCGCGCACGCATGAAATGTCGCCTGTTTTCCTTTTCCGGCAATGATCTCCGGGATGCGGTCCCGGACGAGTTTATCGTAGATGATCATGCGACGGTTCCTCCGAATTCTTTTACCAGGTCGGCGAAACCATCCGGCAGGTTGGCCGTGGCTTCAACCTGGATGTGGGGCGAAGGCTCAACCAAGCCGTCGGTGCGCTGCGCGACCAAAACCGCCTTGACCTTCATCGCCGCGCCAAGCGCTTCGGACAGCGCCGCTTCGAAGGTGTCACGATGCCGCTTGTCGTTCAGGCGGTCGCGATACATGGCGTATTGGAAACCGATCGTGAGCGTGCCGCCCGCGCAATCCAAAAGCTCGGCCGCGCCGAGCATGTACGGAAGGCCGTGATTCCGCTTCTGCGCGGCCGTCAGGATCTCCGTCCATTTTTCCCTGACCGTCGCGAGCGCGACGTCGTTTCCGGACGGCAGCGAAGCCTCGGCTTTCAGTGGTTCGACTGCGACTTCCGGTACTTTCGTTTCTGCTTTCGGTGCGGAGCTGCGCCCTGCACCGCCTGGTGCAGGGGGCGCTGGTGGTTCAGAAACGCGCTCTTCGGCGGCGCACCATTCGGCGAGCAGGAGTTCAAACGCGAGTTCCGGCGGATCAAAGCGCTTCATGTCATTGTGGGCGCGCACAAGACGTTCGAGCAGCGCTGACGTCGCCGCCAGTCCCGCTCCCGCGTTCTCCCCTTTCATCAGCTTGATCGCTGCCGCGCGACCCCGTTCGACCAGTTCGGCCACGACACGGATCGGTTCGGCACCGGATGCCAGGAGGGTTTCCCAAGCCGCGAGCGTCGTAGACGCGTCACGCGACACGAGTGCGGTCATGAGGCCATCGACCGCTTCGGACGAAACCATCGGCAGCACGAGCGCAGCCGTCTCCGCAGTGATCTTCTTCTCGCCGAGCGCGAAAATCTGGCTAAGGAGGCTCTCGGCGTCCCGCAGACAGCCCTCGCTTAGACGCGCGACCGTTTCAAGTACGGAAGCCTCCGCCGTGAAGCCTTCTTTCTTCGCGAGGTCTTCGAGACGCGCGATCAATTCGGCAGCGGGGATCTTCCGAAAATCAAACCGCTGGCAGCGCGACACGACCGTCGCCGGCAATTTGTGCAGTTCCGTCGTAGCCAGCACGAACACCACGCGCGCAGGCGGTTCTTCGAGCGTTTTTAAAAGCGCATTGAACGCCGAGGTCGAAAGCATGTGGACCTCGTCGATGATGAAGACCTTCCATCCGAGTTTCGACGGCGCGAACCTCGCGTTCTCGATGATCTGTTCGCGGACGTTGTCGACGCCCGTATGCGAAGCCGCGTCGATCTCGACGACGTCGAGCGCGCGGCCCTCGGCGATTTCCGCGCAGGTTTCGCATGTGCCGCACGGTTCGCCCGCCTTCGCCGCCGCGCCGCAATTCAGCGCCTTCGCGAAGATGCGCGCCAAACTCGTCTTGCCGACGCCGCGAGGACCGGAAAACAGGTAGCTATGCGCAACGTGGCCGGTGGCGACTTCATTCGCCAGCGCCGCTTTGACATGTTCCTGCCCGGCAACTTCCGCGAACGTCTTCGGTCGGTACTTCCGGTACAGGACCGTCATGCCGTCGGTTTCTTCTTGATAATATTTTCAACCGCCGCCCACTTGGACGGGGCGTTCTTGGGCACGAGAATCACGGCTTCGTCGCCGGCATCTGCCTTGTAATAGGTGACCGACGCCTTGATGACCTTCCACGAGCGGCCGCCGGCCACGACGAGGAATTGGCCCATCTCCTGGTCGTACGCGAGCGTACCGATCAGGCGCTGGCGCTCAATCGGTCCGATTTGCTTGTAGATGAAATTGCCGCGCGCACCGATCGTGAGCTTCAGCATGTCGCCTTCGACGAGTTTCGATTTGGAGGCGTAGTTCGGCGGCACGGCGTAACTCTTGCCGTCGTCGCCGATCATTTCCTGGCCGTCGAAAACGCCTTCAACGACGCGGTCGAGGTCTGAAAATGAAGGGCTTGAAGACAGAGAGGCCGGAGTAAGCGGGATCGCCGTCACGTTCCATGTCTGTGTTTCCTGCACGAGCCCCAGAGGCGCGCTTCTCTGCTCGGGAGGGGCGTCATCGAGAAGCCTAAGGGCGTTGTCGATCGAATCACGGACGTTCTTGAGAATCGCGCGCAACGTCGCCGCTTTCGAAGGCGCAACGTCGGAGCCGACGACGGCTTCGACCAAGGCGTCCAAGCGGTCGTTCGTTTTTGTCGCGACCGCTTCACGAGATGTCGGACTTCCTTCCTGATCGACTTCTTCGATGAGCCATTCCATAGCGTGAGCTTTTGTTTGAATCTTCACGTCCTGTATAGCACGCGATCCGAGACCCCAGCAATCGGGATGAGGTGTGGATAGCTAGGCGCTTCTCATGCGTTCGCGGATTTCCGCTTCGACGATCTCGCGGTCGCGGCCGTATTTGAGGCGCGAGAGCTGTTTGATGGCATCCGTGAATCGCAGGTCGCCCTTGGCCGGCGGCGGCATCGACATATTGAAGGGACGCGAAGCCGTATTGTCGATCAAGATTTTGGCATTGGCCGTGTAGGCTTCCACGTTGACGAGATCGAACGGGCCGAAGACCGGCGCGAATTCCTTGCCGAGGAATTCCGCGTCTTCCGTGCCGATGCGGAACGCGACCATCGTACCGACGTTCCCAAAGACCGCGTCGCGGATGGTCGTATCCCCTTTCTGCGAGATCTGACCGATGTACTGGTGCGCGATCGTCAGGTCGAGCGCGTATTTGCGCGCCTCCGACAGGATCGTGGCGATGGAATCGGTGATGAAGTTCTGGAACTCGTCGATGTAGAGATAGAAATCTTTGCGGTCTTCGGCGGTCAGGTCCGTGCGTGAGAGCGCGGCCATCAGGATTTTGCCGACCAGGACCATGCCGATCAGGTACGCGTTCAAGTCGCCGAGCTTGCCCTTCGAGAGATCGAGCAGGAGAATTTTTTGCTCGTCCATGGCGCGACGGACGTCGATCGCGCTTTTCTGCTGGCCGATGATCGGTCGGACGATGTCGTTCGTGATGAACGGCGTCAGCTTCGAGGTGATGTACGGCACCATGTTGGCGAGCGAAGCTTCGCCGCCGGCCTTCTGCGCTTCCTTGAGCCAGAAATCTTTCACCACCTGCGTCTTGCACTTCGAGAGCTTGTAGGCGCGGAAACGTTCGTCCGAGAGGACGCGAGGGATTTCCATCAAGGTCGAACCGGAAGCGGGGTCATCCATGACGAGAATCATGGCGTTCCGCATGTACTGTTCAAACATCGGCCCGCCCGACGATTTGAGATCGTAGAGCTTGTCGAAAATCTTGAGCATTTCGTTGACGACGAACGTCTTCTGTTCCGGATAGCGTTCGTCGTACTCGAGCAGGTTGAGGCCCATCGGGCGCTCGGAATCCGCCGGCGAGAAGTAGATCACATCGTCCGCGCGGCTCTTAGGCACGAAGCCAAGACAATCCTGCGCGAGATCGCCGTGCGGATCGATCACGCAGACCCCGCGACCGGCTTCGATATCCTGCTTGACCATCGCTTTGATGAATTCCGATTTGCCCGAGCCGGATTTTCCGATCACATACATATGACGGCGGCGATCGGCCTGCTTGATGCGCACCGGATGCTCCTGGCCGCGGTATTTCACGACGCCGAGCAAGAGTCCCTCTTTGGGAAGATTCGACGGCGGCGGCGCTTTGCGCGCGGTCAACCAGCGGATGTTGGGCGTCTCGGTGGACGGGAGCGGCAGGTGCCAGAGACTCGTCAGCTCATCGGGCGTCATGACCATTCGGCGCTTGTCGTGAAAAATACGCAGGATGAAATCGTTGACGATACGCGTCTTGCCTTCATTCACGCGGTTGAGAGCGTTGCCGTATTGAGGACTCGAAAACTGGTTGAACGCTCCGATCAGGTTTCCGAGCACAACCTGGGCGCGTCCCGGCGTCGGCGAGGATGCGACCAGGTTGATGTTCACATCGAGACCGAGCTGGCCGACTTTTTCTTCGACGGATTTGATCATCTGTTCTTCGAGCGGCGAGAGACGGTATTCCTTGGCTTTCTCTCCGGTCTTTTCTTCCTGCTTGGCGTTCTGGATGAGGCCGAGCGCGCCCGCTTTTTTGCGCGCCTGGTCGTACGAGCGGCCCTGCTGCATGAGAGAAGCGATCTTCACGCCTTTATTGCGCCATTCCTTGCGCGCCGAACGCACAAGAATCTGAATCGCGGCGCCGTCGCCGGATTCGACTTTGGCCAGCGCGTTCGTCAGCGCATTCAAAGGATCGGCCTCCAGTTTTTTATAGGTATGGATCGGAAAAAAATGCTCGCGGCCGAAGACGAGGTGCGCGCTGGCGATCTCTGCGCTCGGCTGGAAAATATTGTAATCCGGCACTTCTTCGATCTGCGCGAGCGGATACTGCGCGTGCACCTGTTGTTCAACGAATTCACGGAAGCGTTTCGGCGCCGCGATGTAGAAAGAAATCAAAGCGTCCTTGGCCACGATCTCGAACCCAATGACGTCGCCGCGTCCTGCCAGCCAGGCTTTGAACCCGCGCTCGGCCTTGAGTCCGCCGACGCTCTTGAAGACGCCTTCGGCCACCGCGATGGCGGCCTGGATGTCTTGAAGGGATTTTTCGCGGGCGCCGCCGTCCTTATCTCCCGATTCCTTCGGCACCGTCACGAACAGCACCGTGTTGTCGAAACCGCGCGCGATCGCCGCGCGGTCCGTCAGGACACGCCGCACGATGCGCAGAATGATCAGGAGCGCGAAAAAGCCTACGACGAAGGGAATCGCCGGAGCCGCGAGCGCCCAAAAATCAGGCAGCGCGAACACAATCATAGTTTGAGAATCCGGTCGGTCTTGATTTTGGCTTCCTGCGTCAGGAAAAAGTGATTGACACCGGGGATCATCTTCAGCCAATCAACGATCAGCTTCAACACGAGGCGGGTGTTCAATTTGGCGTTCCGCATCATCTCTACGATCGTCGCCGTGACACGCTCCCCTTCTTTGCGGAACTTCTGTTGCACGTCGGGGTTCATTTTTTTAAACGCATCTCCGAGATCTTCCTCCAGCACGGCCTCGACGGCGCGCACGGCGGGATCTTTGGTTGGCCCGGCGGCGGGAACGGCTGCAGGAGCCGGCGTGACCGCAACGGGATCCGGCGCGACTTCGATCATGGGTGCCGGAGACTCAAACGAAGCCCCCGATTCAGGGACTTCGGGCATTCGCTCCGGCATAGCCGGAACCTGTTCGAATCCAGGCGTCGCTCCTCCTGACGGCATAGGCATTGACGAGAGCAGTATACCATATCTATACTGGCTCCGTGGCGATTCCCAAATCCAAGAACGATACGATTACGGATTTGACCAAGCGGAGAAAACAGAGGAAAAAAGCCCCGGAACTGAATCCGCCGAAGCTCGCTCCTTACAAAGACGTGCCGGCTATCGTCATCCGTGTCCGCGGTCGCGACGAATGCGCGATGCTTGTAAACATCCCGCAGACGAAGGCGGGAGTCGATCTGGTGATCCATCTCATCGACACCTATCCGGACGCGCACGCATTGACCGACGAAGAAGATTACATCCGTTTCAAGGACATCGTACGGATCGATTGCCCGAAGCGCGGTGAGATCTTGATTGAAGAGGTACGCAACGCCGAGGCCTTGCCCGGCAGCCCGCGCTGTATCCAGGTCCGCGAGTCGATGCGCAACGCGGAAACCGGGATCTTCAACATCCCGGACACTCCGCAAGGCCGCGTATTGCTTGCCGAGATCTTCCGGAATTTCAGCGAGAACGATTTGTACTGTTACACGCTCTACACGACCGACAACGGTCACATCCCCGTGCGTGAGCTGCGCGATGCGAACCCCTCGCGCTCCGTCAACAGGTGATCCCCCATTCAATCGGGGGATTTTTTGTTTAGGCCTTCTTCAATTTCTGCCCTTCAGGCGCGTCTTCCACAACCCAGCCTTTCGCAGCAATCTCGTCGCGGAGACGGTCAGAGGCGGCCCAATCCTTGGCTTTGCGCGCGGCCAGCCGTTCGGCAGCCAGCATGCGCACGTCTTCCGGGGCTTCTTCCGCATGCATGGCGAGATCCAGACCAAACACGCCGGTCAGCATCTGTTCGAAGCACCAAAGGATCGTTGAAGCGGCTTCAGCCGACATCGCCTTCGTGTCGAGCGCGCGATTGGCCGCTTTGGCCAAGTCCGCGATGATCGCCAGCGCTTTCGAGACGTTCAAGTCTTCGTCCATGGCGTCATGGAACGTCTTGAGCGACGCTTCATCCGGTTTTTCCCCATTGGCGGCGCTCCGTAACCGCGCATCGAGTTCCCGATAATACGCGACGGTTTTTTCGGCGGCATTGAGGCCATCGAGCGTGAAATTCAGCTGCGTGCGGTAGTGCGCGGACAAGAGAAGCCATCGGATGCCCGCGGCAGAATAGCCCCGATCGAGAAGATCCTGAAGCGTGTAGAAATTTCCTTTCGACTTCGACATCTTTTCGCCTTCAACCAGCAGGAACGAAACATGCAACCAATGCTTCGAAAACGGCGCGTGATTGGCGCTTTCGGACTGCGCGATCTCACATTCATGATGCGGAAATTTCAAATCCTCGCCGCCGACGTGAAGATCGAGGGTCTCGCCGAGGTACTCTTTGGCCATCGCCGAACATTCGAGATGCCATCCCGGATAGCCCTGGATACCGCGCGGGCCTTTCCACTGCATGACATGATGCGGATTGTGGATCCAGAGCGCGAAATCGGCAGGATGACGCTTATCTTCTTTCACTTCGACCCGCGCGCCCGCCACGAGCTGCTCGACCGTGTTGCCGGAAAGGCTGCCATACCCTTTGAAAGACGCGACGTCGAAATACACATCGTTCTTTTCCGACACATACGCCTGACCTTCGTCGAGCAATTGTTCGACAAGCGCAACCATTTGCGGAATGTGCTCGGTCGCGCGCGGATGCTTCCAAGCGGGTTTGAATTTGAGTGCTTCCATGTCCTTGAAAAACGCTGCTTCGTAAAAGCGCGCGATTTCTTCCGGTGTTTTACTTTCCTTGGCCGCAGCGGCTGTCATCTTGTCTTCACCCGTATCAGCGTCGTCCAGCATGTGACCGACATCCGTGATATTCATCACGAGACGCGCTTCGGCACCACGATGCTCGAAATAACGCCGTAGCAGATCGACGGTCAAGAACGTACGCAGGTTGCCGATATGCACATAGTGGTAGACCGTCGGACCACAGGCGTACATCGAAACCGTCCGACCTGTTTCAACCGGAAACTCCTTCAATTTTCTGCCTAAAGAATCATAGAGGCGCATAGCTGTGCTATACTATCATCAGCTTAGTCGTATCACAATTCCGTATGGACATGAAGAAAGCGACCATGGTCGCCCTCGGTCTGGCCGTCGGCTTCGTGGCGGGATATGGGACCGGACGCGTCTCGACCGGCACGCCAATCAATCCCCTTTCAAATGAGAAAGGGAACTACGAGGAGGGGTATGCCGCAGCCGTAAAAAAACTTGAGGATTCCGGGACCATACCGGCCCAGCCGCAGGAAATCCGAGCGATGACCGGCACCGTCACGGCCGTGAGCGAGGGTGCGATCACGTTTGAAGCGAATCTTCGTACCGCCAACCCGCTTGTTGACTTGCCGGGCCCCTCGCAACGAACCGCGCGCATCACGAACGAAACCAAGATCGTCGTTCTCGAGCAACTTTCACCGGAAGAAATGAACGCGCAGCATGAAGCGTTCCAAAAAGCGATGGCCGCTGGCGAAATGGCGCCACCGCCGAGCTCTCACGTCAGCAAGCCGTATGAAGGCACGCTGAAAGTCGGTGATACAATCCGTGTGGAAGCTTCGGACAACATCCTGACATCGAAAGCATTTGATGCGGTAACGATCACCCTCCTGAACGCTTCCTAAGAAAAAAAATTCGAGCCTTCGGGCTCGTTTTTTTATCGAGAGAAATCGTAGGTTCGTACGCACGGTACGCCTGCGCCGTTAGCGACGGCGATGACGAGCATCGCCAGGGCATCGGTACCGTCATCGGCGCGCGTAAAGCGGCCAGAGAGCCGAGCGGCACGCATGCGATCTCCGGTGTCGAAGGCGCCATCTTCGGTAACGATGATCCCGCCCCAGGCCTCGCTCTCGAGAATGCTGCCGTCGGTCGTGTGTATCACGCTGACCGACAACGAGAACGCCCGATCGGCCGCTTCAGCTTCGACCTCGAAGTCGATGAGCGGACCTGGCCTCGCAACCCGGCTTGAGCCGTCTTGGCACTGCTCCACAAACATGGCGGCTTTCTTCTCGTAGACCCCTTCCGGATTGACCGGACCTTCTTGGGGTCCCGAATCCATGTTCACTCCACAACCAAGCGTGACGAGCATCAATGAAAAAAGAGCGATTTTGGCCATTTCTTCCTCCCTTGGAATGTATGGAGGATAGCCCGTTTCGCTCTTTTTGTCAATGGGTTATTGAAGTCGCTGTTTCAACTCCTCCAACTCACGCCGAAGCGTCTCAATTTCTTCCTGTTGCGCCTGTACGGTCATGTCTATCTCTTTGATGGCGTTGATGCTCATGTATGTCAGCGCGCTCGGATCGACCATATACATGTCCGTTTCCTTCGCGTCTGTCGGCCGCAGTTTCAGATGGGTCACAGAAACCAGGTATGGGGCGACCTCTTTGACTTCTTGGGCGATAAACCCGATGCTCTTCATGCCCTCCGGCGTGCCTCCCAGACCATTATAGGTGTAGTTGACGGGGCGCAGCTTCTTGAGCGTCTCCAATCCATCCTTGAAATTAGTGACGTCTTTTTTCGTACGAGCGTCGGAGTAGATGGTAAATGATCCGCCACCGGGCTTGCGTGCGCCACCTGAAGCAATCGTTATACCCCACGGATCCGCGCCTGACGCGTAAAAGTAGCCCGCGTTGTTACTCGTGGTGCCCAGTCTTGCGTAGGAAACGACGCCGTAGTTGTTCGCGTTAGACGAGGACTCCGCTGAAGCAAAGAGACCGTAGTCGTAATAGCCGGCACCGCCGATCGTACCCGTTGATAGGTTCGTAAAGTAACCGCCCACCGCACTCGTGCTAACGCCGTAGATACCGTAGTTAGTGCCTTGTGCCCGCACACCCGTGCCGCTCGAAGCGGCATAAAGGCCGTAGGTGCTGGCTGAAATATTGATGCCGTATCCTCCGACAGGACTCGCGCCGACACCGATGCCGGTCGTGACATACGCGTTGCCGACAACATGGAGCGGATAGCTCGGGGAGCCGGTACCCACACCGAGACGCGCTGTGCCGGGCGGCAACGTCAACGTGCCGTCAATTTGCGCACTGCCGCTCGCGTAGAGTGCCTGACCGCCCAAGGTGTTCACGAAACGTCCAGCTGTGCCGTCTGTACTCACATTGACACCGTTGGAAAGGCCGCTGCCGACGATCTGCAGACCATTGCCGCTGCCCGCACCAGCCGACTGGATGTAGACGCCCGCGACCGTGTTTGCAGTCACGCTCATTACCGCATTCGCGTAGCCTGTCGCAGTGAATGAGAGCGGAACAGCCGCAAACGAGCCGCGCCTCGTAACCTCATCAAGCCCGTCATCCGGACCGCAGTTCTGCCAACTGCCTGCCGAATAGCAACGCACGCGACCACTTGAAGTATTGAAGTAGTACGTACCGCCGACGGTCGTAGCCGGATCAACCGCCGCCTGGCCGAGGGTCAGATAACCGGTCGTCATCGCCAAGTTACCGGAGTTCGTCACCGTGGTGCCGTTGTCCGTCAGGAGCGAGTTGCCGAGCGTCGAGGCGGCCGTGAATTTCGGAATCCTATTGATCGTGCCGCTACCGGACACGCCGCCGATGCAGTCCTTCCAAGCGCCGGCATCATAGCAGCGCAGTCTGTTCGTGCCGGTGTTCAGATACATTCTGCCGTTTACGCCGGCCGGGTCGACTGCACCGCCCAAAGCGAGTGTCAGGGAGCCGTTGACCGTCGTTGTGTCGACCGTCCCGTCGCCAAGCTGCGTGTTTCCGCTGACGGCAACGTTCCCGATTGCTTGAATCGCGCTAAAGGGCGCTGCTGCCGCCCACGCGACGAGTGCAGTGCTTCCGCTAGGGGTGTAGAAGTAGCCTCCGTAGCCCGAAGCTCCTGTAGCCGTTGCGTAGATGCCCGTGCCGGCTGAAGCCGTACTTCGGCCGTAGAGACCGTAACCGCCCGCATTCGTACCCGTATATTCTCCGTACACGCCGTAGCCGAAACCGGCACCAGCGGCTCCGCCATAGACGGCCGGTTGACTTCCGGTGGTATTCGTCATTTGAGCGTAGACCGCCGGCCTGTCGACGTTGCCTGTTGAAATCACCTGGCCGTCAACCCTGGTATCACCGTAGACATGCAGTTTGTCCCCGTTGGTCGGACTGCCGCCGACCGAGGTAAACGTGCCGTTGTCCTGAATCAACGAACTGCCGATCGCAGTGCCGCTAGGCGTGAATTTGGCAACATAGTTAATCAAACCGCTACCGGTCACGCCGCTTGATGCCGGGCAGTTGGTGCCGTCCGCGCGGCAGACGCTTTGCCCGGCCACCGTGACGTTGCCGCTGAAGGTGCCTGTCGTGCCCGTAAAACCTCCGGCCGCAATTACGTTTCCCGCCGCGTCCACACGGAAGCGGTCAACCGACTCGTTCTGAAGAAGCAGGAGGTTGCCTGACGAGGTCGTGTCAACGTTGCCGTAGATCAAATTTTGACCGAGGCCGAGCACGAGCGCGGCCGAACCGAAACTCGACATGCCGCTGTAGGTGTTGTTGCCGCTCAATGTCAGTGCGTTGGAATACGTGCCGGAAATACGCGCGCTCGGGACCGTGCCGCTGCTAAGATTCGAGGCGTTCAGAGAGGTAAGGCCAGCACCGCTGCCGGTGAAGCTGTTCCAACCGCTAGAAAACGTGTTCGTGCCGGTAAACGTCTGTGTCGCGTTCAAAAGCGCGGCGTTCGGATTAGGAGGAGCCGTCACCGTTCCGTAGACGACAAGGTTGCCGGCCACGACGGTCGTGCCCGTCGAAGAAACCGTCATGACATTCACGCCGTTGGTCACGAAGTTCAGCGTGTCGGCGCCGTTGTGATAGATACCGGTATTGCTGTCGCCCGCGAATGTGATGGACGGCGCAGCGACTGTGCCGACAGGTACGGTGAGCTGGCCCGACGAGACGGTCGAACCTGCTGCGGACCAAACCATGCGTTGCGTACCACCGGTCGTGACCGCCATTTGGTCGGCAACCGGCGAATAAAAACCGGTGTTGGTGTCACCTGTGACCGTGTACGAAGGCGCTCCGACGGTGCCGAGAGGGCCATAGCGTACGCCTGCCACGGTTTCATTGCCTGCAAGGTCAACGCGGAAACGGTCGAACCCGCCGTTCTGCAAGAGGATCAAACTGCCGGCGCTGGATGTTGCGCCAACGTTGCCGTAGTACAGGTTCTGACCAGCCGCATTCAAAACCGGAGCCAGGGCGCCGGCCTGGAAGCTCGCGCCGATTTTAGCATCGCCTGTGACGTTAATGCTGGCGGTTTGCGCAGGACTCGAGATCGCGATGTTCTGAATGACGGTCGGACTGCAATTCGGCGGCGTGCAGGTCGGGGGCGTGAACTGGGCCTGTGCGGCGCTTGCGGCGAAAGCCATGATGACCAAAGCGGCGAGCGAAATGAAAAGCTTGCGGTCGATCTTGGCGATGCGCATAAAGCGTAATGGTTGATGCCACCAGTATACCTTATTTCGCTTATGTTCGATCTTGGGGATAACTAAACGCCTTCTTCGCGGAGTCCCTCAAGGGATTGTCTGGCTTTTTTCGATAAATGTTTGGGCGTGCGCACGCGGACGCGGACATAGTGGTCGCCGCGGCCGGACGCGCGCAATCGGGTGACGCCTCTTCCTTTCAGACGAATCTCTTCGCCGGATTGGATGCCTGAAGGAATCTTGATCGTGATTGCACCATCGAGCGTCTCCACCTCTTTCTCCGTGCCGAGCGCCGCGTCAGCGAAACCAATTTCCAAATTAGAATAGACATCAACGCCGTCACGCTCAAAACGTGCGTCGGATTGGACGCGGATGTGGAGATATAAATCGCCCGCCTGCGCGCCGCGCGGCCCGGCCTCGCCGCCGTTTTGAATGCGCATCGTTTCGCCGTGATCAATGCCGCCTGGAATCTTGACGGTCATCGAAACTTTCTCGCGCTTCACGCCTGCGCCTCCGCAGTCTTTGCATTCCTTTTCAGGAGCGTTACCGGTGCCTTGGCAAGCGCTGCACGTCGCTACCGTTTCAAAGCTGCCGAGCATCGTGCGCTGCACCTGCCGCACGCGACCTTGGCCGGCGCAGGTCTTGCAGGTGATCATTTTTGATCCGGGCGGGATACCGGTGCCGGAACACGCACCGCACGGCACGGGCTTGTAGAGCTCGATTGCTTTCTCGACGCCGAAGGCCGCTTCGCTGAAGGTGACATTCAGATTGACTTGAATGTCGCCGCCGCGCGCCTGACGCCGCTGACCTCCGCCGCGAGCGCCTCCGAACCCGAACATGTCGCCGAACATCTCGCCCAAGTCCCCCATGTCGAAATTGCCGTTTTGTCCTTGGAAACCGCCGAAGCCTTGGCCTCCGAAGCCGGCAAAACCGGGTCCGGCCGAGCCGAATTGGTCGTATTGAGCCCGTTTTTTGGCGTCACCCAGCACCTGGTAGGCTTCATTCACCTCTTTGAACTTGGCCTCATCGCCACCCTGCTTGTCGGGGTGGTATTTGTGCGCCAAAACCCGGAAGGCTTTTTTGATCTCGTCTTCCGAGGCCCCCTTGCTGATTCCGAGGATTTGGTAATAGTCTTTAGACATCGAAGCTCATTATACAGGAGGGCACGATGCATCTCTGTCAGCCCTGCGCTCACAGCATCCAGGATTGGTCCCCGGCGCCGACCGTCTCGGTTCCAGCAATCAATCCCCACGATCCGCGAAACGCCGGAGAACGGCAATCGGCCCAACGTCCCATGTGTCCGTCGTGCCGCGCACGCGCGCTCGGCGACCGTCGTCTCAAAACGTGCGAAACGTGCGCGGTCGCGAACAAGTTCTGTCAGCACTGCGGCGCGTCGACGATCTCGCAAGAGGAACGCGATCGGGAAGAGCGTGGCGCGAGATTGCTCGACGGCGTACTCGACCTCTTCACGGTTCTCGTGAAGACATACGGTTACACCGACGCACGCACGCTGCTCGACGCGCACGCCGACCGCATCGAAGGATCGGTCGAGGTGGCGCTCACGCATCGACTCGAGGATCTGGATGCGCGCATCCAACACCGCGCCGGCTTGCGCGAACTCTTCGGTCAGCTGCGCTCTCGCAGCCGCGGACCCGTCCGATGCGAAGCCTGTTACCCGCCCTCACGCCGCGCGCCTGCCATGAGCAAAGCGGACGGTTGCGGACACTGGACGCACGGGATCGACATGGCATGGTGCCTCTTCTGCGCCCTTGAAAGCGAGTTCTGCGCCAATTGCGGCGTCAACAAGGAACCGGTTCATGCAGAGTCAGATGGAGATTAATCCCCTGACTCTTTTTTATTTCTTGTCGACAACTTCACCCTCGATCGTGCCTTCGCCTTCTTTTTTCGGCGCCTCCCCCGCTGCCCCCTCGGCTGCGCTCGGGGCCTGCGGCGGTTGTTCTTTATACATCTCGCCGCCGATTTTCTGCGCGAGATCGGTGAGTTCGTTGGCGGCCTTCTTGATTGCTTCGGTGTCTTCGCCGTCCTTCACGGCTTTGAGCGCGGCGACTTTTTCTTCGAGGGCTTTCTTGTCTTCCGGCTTCATTTTTTCGCCCATGTCCTTCAGCATCTTCTCGGTCGTGTAGGACATCGTCTCGGCGTTGTTCTTGAGATCGATCAGCTCGCGCTTCTTTTTATCGTCGGCCGCGTGGACTTCGGCGTCTTTCTTCATGCGTTCGACTTCGTCCTTCGAGAGGCCGGTCGAGGCGGTGATGGTGATTTTCTGTTCTTTGCCGGAGGCTTTGTCTTTGGCCTTCACATTCAAGATGCCGTTCGCGTCGATGTCGAAGGTGACTTCGATCTGCGGCACGCCGCGCGGCGCGGGCGGGATGCCGTCGAGCATGAAGCGCCCGAGCGATTTGTTGTCGGAAGCCATTTCGCGCTCGCCCTGGAGGACGTGGATTTCAACGCCGGGTTGGTTGTCGGCCGCGGTCGAGAACGTCTGTGTTTTGGCCGTCGGGATCGTGGTGTTGCGTTCGATCAGCTTGGTCGAAACGCCGCCC